>CAZJZR010000470.1:0-3982 GCA_964550475.1 uncultured bacterium | reverse complement strand
GCAACTGACCGATCCCCACCAATTGCCCCATCCCACCGCTGAACACGGGCAACTGCTCACCGGATTAGATGGGTTTGAACTGGATTTGGGGGCAGATGTGGCGATCGCGCACCTGAGTTTGGCAGAGGGTGTGGTGGTGTGTCAGGGACGGTTAACGGTTGTGCCAGAGGAGCAGCCGTAAGCGATAGCAGCTTATTTCACCAATGCGGTTAAGGTATCGACCACATACTCAATCTGGGCGGTTTTCAACCCTGGATACATCGGCAACGACAGGATGTGGTCACACAAAAATTCGGCGTGGGGGAAGGCTCCGGTGGCATAGCCCAAACCCTCAAAGGCGGGTTGCAGGTGGCAGGGAATCGGGTAGTGGATGCCGGTTTGAATGCCGTGTTCCCCTAGCTGGGTCAGTAAGGCATCTCGATTGAATCGACAGGCGGGGGTGACTTGCACAACGTACAGGTGATAGACGTGCCCCGTTGCGGTGTGGTTTTGGATCGGCATGATGCCGTAATCCCGCAGGGGAGCCAGGAGTTGATCATAGGTGTGGGCAGCCCGGTTGCGATCGCTGTTCCAGCTTGGCAAATGGGGTAACTTCACCTGCAACACTGCCGCTTGCAGGCTATCCAAGCGACTGTTGGTGCCATAGTCGGCGTGGAAGTATTTCCGGGGTGCGCCATAGTTTCGCAGGGATTTCAGCTTTTGGGCGATCGCCGCATCCCGCGTTACTACCATGCCCCCATCCCCCATGGCACCGAGATTTTTACTGGGATAAAAGCTAAAGGCAGCAGCAATTCCCACAGACCCAGCCCGATAGCCGTCCCGTTCCGCCAGGTGGGCTTGGGCGGCATCTTCAAAAATCACTAAATTATGGCGATCGGCGAAGGCCAGTAATTGTTGAGGCGACACCATTTGACCGTATAAATGCACTGGAACGATGGCTTTGGTGGCCTTGGTAATGGCGCGTTCTGCTGCGTCGAGGTCAATTAATGCCGTGTGGCGATCGCAGTCCACCAAAATCGGAGCGGCTCCGGCTCGCATCACGCCAATTAACGTTGCCACAAACGTATTGGCGGGCAAAATCACCTCATCGCCTGCGCCAATTCCACAGGCTTGTAACCCCAGGGCGATCGCGTCCGTCCCACAGGCCACCCCGACCCCATAGCCCGTCCCACAGGCGGCAGCAAATTCCGCCTCAAATTGCGCCAATGGCTCACCCAAAACGAAGTTGCCATGCTGAATCACCCGATGAATCGCTTGTTCAATTTCGGCTTGAATCGGTTGGTGCTGATCGGAAAAGTCAACAAACGGCACCGACATTTGGGACACAGGTATTAACTGCATTGGACTAACTGGGCTAACGGCTGAACGAGTCATGGCGCAAAACCTAGAACAATCAGGAAGCGGAAGGTACACTGTGAATCACTCATGCAATGTCCCCAACTCCATTTCACTCCATTTCTTTGGGGTTTGTTAGGTTGAGGCGTAAAGAGTCCATAAACTCACGCAACAATTGGTAAAGCGTTAATAAATCTGGTTTACGAATACCTGAATCTACCCACGGGCTTGAGCAACCGATCTATGATTAACCACCAGTAGCCCCACGATAGGTTCATTGCCATGTCCATCCCCACCCAGTCCTCCCCGCGTCCATTACGAGTTAACCGATGGCGCGTTCTGCAACGCTCGATTTATGGGTTATTGGTTGTGCTGTTGGTGGCGATCGCGGCCAGCTTTAGCCTGGGTCTATTCACCCCCACCGCCCACGCCAAGGGCACAACCGAACTGCTGTGGTATGGCCAATCGGCGTTCAAAATTACCACTCCAGCAGGCAATGTGGTGCTGCTCGACCCATGGCTGCTGAATCCGGTGAATAAAAATGGCAAAACGGATTTGGAGAATTTGCAACGGGCGGATTTAGTTTTAGTGACCCATGGCCATGGCGATCATGTGGGCAATGCGACAGAGATTGCTAAGAAAACCAAGGCCAAGCTGGTGACAACGTTTGATTTGGGGCGATCGCTGGTGACCTATGGGGGCTATCCCCAAGATCTGGTGCCGTTTGAAACCCAAGGTAATTTTGGTGGCGAACTGACGCTGCTGAATGGGGATGTGAAGGTGGCGTTTATCCCCGCTGTCCACAGTTCCACCATTTCTACCGATGGCAGTCCCAGCAATTACGCTGGCAATCCGGGCGGCTTTTTGGTGTCGGTCAAAAATGGCCCCGTGATCTACCACACGGGGGACACGGATTTGTTTGCTGACATGAACCTGATTCCCCGCTTTCGCCCAGTGACGGTGATGCTGGCGTGCATTGGCGACAAGTTCACCATGGGACCCGATCGCGCCGCCACCGCCACCAAGTTGGTCAACCCCACCATGGTCATCCCCATGCATTACGGCACATTTAACTTGCCGGGGACTCCAGAGGCATTTGCCAAAGCGTTGCAACAACAAGGGGTGAAGAGTCAACTCAAGGTGATGCAAGTGGGTGAAACACTGAAATTGTAGAGTTGGGTAATCGGTAATCGCTAATGGGTAATCGGCCAGCGGAATCAGCCAACAGAAATTAGAGGCAGCGATCGCCAGGGCGTATTTCACGTTTGGGGGAGGGGCGGTTAAAACCGCATCTACAAGAACTAAACCCGCCTACGCGGGTTTCAAAACCCTTAGTCCGCGTAGGCGGACTATTGCCCGTAGGGCAATAGCCTTCGGCATGGCTGCGCTAGGGCTTCGCTAGTGTTTGTATAGCCACGTAGGCAAAGCCTGCCCAGAGGGCTGATTCTATTCGCCCGGATCGCTGACCGCCAAGTCATCCAACTCAACCCCAAACAACGAGGGGAAGCCAACTATCAAGTTGACTTCCCCGCTGCCGAAATGTCGGACATTCCAAATCCAAGTGGAATCCAACTAACTAACCTAGTAGCGTGTCACAGCTAGTTTTGAGGGGCAATTCCTCCGGAATTGCCCCTCAAAACAAAAGTTGACAGAGGACTAACCGTTATTCCGGCAACTTGGCATGGGTACCATCACAAAACGGTGAATTGGCCGTGTGTTTGCAATCGCAAATCGCCACTTTCTTCGCTTCCGTAATCTCAAACTTCAGTGGCGTAAACTCCGTTCCCTTGTGCGAACCATCGCAGAAGGATTGGGTAGCCGATCGCCCACACTTACACCAATAATAAGTACCCGGTTCTAACGTCAACACATTGGGCTTCCGCGCCGCAATCACAGGTTCAGACATGGCATTCCTTCCAACTAGAGAGGCTAAATTGACCCGTGCCCAACCGCAACACCTGACTCAATGGCATCGGGTAAGACAACTTAGTCCTCCACTCTATCGCCTGACTATCGATCTGTTAAGTATGCACTTTTAAGTAAGATACTACCCAAAAAGATACTATTGGGATACAGCCCATATCCCCAGTCCATGAACCCGCAACTCTTCCCAACCAACGGAGACTACTACGCCGAACAGTCCCCCTCAGAAACTGGCGGCAAACCCACCTGTCCGGTCGAAATCACCCTGCGCGTGATTGGTGGCCGCTGGAAAGTGTTGATTTTGCGCGAATTGCTCACAGGTACCAAACGCTTCGGCCAGCTCCATCGATCGCTCAACGGCATCACCCAAAAAATGCTGACCCAGCAACTGCGGGAAATGGAAGAGGACGGCATTGTGCATCGGGAAGTCTACCTGCAAGTTCCCCCCAAAGTCGAATACTCCCTCACGGAACTGGGCGCGAGTTTGCATCTGGTTCTGGATGCCATGCACCAATGGGGACTCAAACACAAAGACGCACACCCCCCCACCCCATAAACAACAGCATCAACACAATATCCCCGTCATAGCCCCAAGACACGGCATTCAGGACACGGCAATGCCGTGTCCCTACAGGTTGCAATGGGGATGCTATCCCTTTCCCCATCCCCCACTCCATCCACCATTCACCATCCACCATCCACCCATCACCCAAATCAAAAATTC
>CAZJZR010000469.1:0-3986 GCA_964550475.1 uncultured bacterium | reverse complement strand
CTGATGACACATTGCCGTGTCCCTACGCCTATCACGGGGATATTATTTTTCCGCAACTCCCTAACCGACATTTGCTCGCTGACATTCCCTAGCTGACATTCGTAACCTGCACCTGCTTTTGTTCAATCAATTGCAGAACTCCAATCCCCACAACCGTACTCAGGCCAACGACCAACCAAAATGTTTGCCGCAGGGGCGGAGCTTGATCCAGTGCCCAGCCGCCCACAATCGGCCCAACAATATACCCCAACGACCAACACTGGTACGCGATCGCCGTATACACCCCCCGCAGTGAGGCCGGAGCCAGTTCGGCAATCCAAGCGGCAGAGGTGGGTTTGTAGATCACCGTGGCGATCGCAAACACGCCAAATACACTGAATTGCAGCCACGCTTGCCCAATCGTTGCGGTCAACGCCCAAATCAGGAGGAACCCGCAGCACCACACCACCAGCGACAACATCAGCGATCGCAAATAACTAAATCGGGCAATCACCCGTAACATCGGCAACTGTGCCAACACGCCCAAGCCCACATAGCCCCAGGTAAACAGGTTGGATACCATTGGTTCTGCCGTCAAGCCAAACTTGACAAAATACAGCGGCAACGTGCTGCTGACCAAGGCCAGAAAGGTGACAAATTGTGTATTCACCAGCAGATAGGCCATCAGCCGCCCATCGGCGATCGCCGTTTTCCACCCCTCCAGAGCGTTGTGGCCTGTTGCTTCCGCGTGTGCCGCTGCGTTAGCCGTTGCGTCAGTGGCTGTTGAGTCAGTAGCCGTTGGTTCTGGATGGCGAGATTCTTCGATCGCGATCGCCACCAAGCCCAGAAACACCGTAAACGCCACCCCACTGATGCCAAACACCCAATTGGCCGCCGCCAAGTGAGGCAACAGCAACCCCCCGCCCAACGTTCCCATGCCAAAGCCCAGATTATCCATCACCGTCAGCACCGAAAAGGCTGATTGACGTTGTTCCAGCGTCGTCGCATCCATCACCGCCGCATCCGCCGCCGTCCAATACAGCCCCACACTGATGCCAAACAAAATATTTGCCAGCAGCAACACAGCAAAGCCATGTGCTGCCACCGTCGCCGCCACCGTCACAATCGACAGTCCCCCCGCCATCAACAGCGTCCCGCGTCGCCCCCACAGCGGCGAATCCGCCATACCGCCCCCCACCAAATTCCCCAAAAAGCCCGCAAGTGACCCCCCACCAATCGCCAACCCCACCGCCGTAGCCGACAATCCACCGTAATTCACAAACACAATCGGCGTGTAAAACAACACAACCGCCGACCCCATTTGATACAGCCAGCGGCCAATTGCCTGCAACCAAACCTGACGGGGTAAAGAGGTGAGCATTAGTAATTAGGTGATAGGTAATGGGTAATGGGTGATTGGTGATATAGCCGCTTGCGGTAGTGTGGGCATCGCCCATACCACTCCAAGCCTTCACCAGGAGGATCTTGCGCTAGTTGGCGGTGCCTCACACAGATGCAAACCGAGATCGGGAATGGGGAATCGGTGGTGGTTGGGCTAGGTGGACACACAAACCCACCCAGACACAACCCATGCCCTACCGTGTCTGCAACCCGCTCTCCATCCCTCTGTGATTATCACCCATCCCTCATCCCCCATCATCAATTCGCAATTACCCATCACCCATTACCAATTACCAATCACCAATCACCCATTACCCAACCACAACCACAAATATTCATGCCAAATCGATAGCAATACGGAACAGAGCGGCTATCTTGGAAAGATCCAATGGTTGAGTTTGGTGTGACCTGTGGTGATGCTGCCTGATTTTTTCCCAAAACCAACGGACTTGACGGGCAATGAGCCGTCTGAATTTGCAACGGGGGTGGCCGCCTGTTGGCAAGGCGACTACGACACAGCTATCCATGCCTTGAACAGTGTAGTGCCAGCCCCCAATGGCGTAAGCGATCCAGTTGAGTCCGTCGATCCGCTGCTGCTTGCCTATGCCCAAATTGGGCTAGTGGTGGCCTACGGCGCAACTGGGCAAACCGCCGTCGCGATCGCCCATTGTCAGCCTTTGACCGCCTCCCCCACCCAACCGATTCGCGATTGGGCGATCGCCACCCTCAGCAACCTACAAACCCAATCCCCCCCACTGGATGCCAGCGGCTTTGTCCCCCTCGATCCGACGGTACACCCTACGAAACAGGCCAAAGCCATCCGTGTGAACCCCAAATCAGTCTCAGCTCCCGACTCTGCCCAATCCGATCCAGCCAGTCCAAGCACTGATCATGCCAGCGATCGCTCCGTCATCTTTGCCGCCACCAATGCCCCCAGCCAACTCAACCCCGCCACCTATCCCTGGCGACAAGCTCCTCGGGCGCAACGCTGGCAACCGCAGCGTCCCCAGGGCAATCTAGAAAGTTGGGTACTGCAAATCGGCATGGCGATCTCCCTCAGCCTACTCAGCTACGGCTTCCTGCTCAGCAGCCCCTTCCCCAAAGTCGGCATTCCCGCCCTGCCCCTCACCGCTGGCCTCCTTCTCCTCTGCTTGGTTGCCTGTCCTTGGCTGATGGACGGCATCCTGCACTCCCAATACGGCATGGAACGGCTGAGCAGCGATCGCCTGCAAACCCATAGCCCGGAAGCCATGCGCTTACTCCGCCGCAGTGCCGGACAGTATCGTCTCCCCCTGCCCACCCTCCAGCTCCTACCCGTAGACTTCCCCATCGCCTTCAGCTACGGCAATCTCCCCCGCACCGCCCGGATTGTCGTCAGTCGCGGCCTACTCAACCAACTGACCGAGGACGAAATTGCCACCGTCTACGCCGCTGAATTGGGGCATATCATCCAACGCGACTTCATCCTGCTATCCTGGGCAACTCTGTTAGTCCAAATCCCCTACCTGATCTATTGGCAATTTGCCGAATGGGGCAATACCCTGCGAACTCGCCTAGACACCCAACGGCGACGGGGCGGCAGCGGTCTAGGACTGACCCTGCAACAGTGCATCGGCATCTTCTACCTACTGGTGTCCGTTATCAGTTATGGCATTTATCGCGTCCTGCGCTGGCCCCTACTCTGGCCCGCCCGATCGCGCCTCTACGGTAGCGATCGCCGCGCCGTCGATCAAACCGGGAACCCCAACGGCCTCACCCGCGCCCTGCTGAAAATCGCCATGGGCTGGGCTGTTGATCTGCAAAAACAACGGCAACTGCATCCCCTGTTGGACAGTTTCGACAGCCTGCTGCCCCTCGCCCCCCGTTCCGCCGCCACTGTAGCCAGCGTTGCCCCCCAGTCCGACTTTGCCAGCCTGCTGCAATGGGACTACGCCAACCCCTACCGCCACTGGTTTTCCCTCAACAGTAGCCATCCTCCCTTGGGCGATCGCCTGCATCGGCTCTACCGTTGTGCCCAAACCTGGAAACTGGAACCCGAATTGGATTTATCCAACTACCAACCCGCCGTTACCCTCAACCCCATCCTCGCCTACCGCCACACCTCCCTCAGCCAATTTGCTCACCGGTGGGCCATCCTGCTGTACCAAGGCGGAGCCTACACCGGACTATTAGGCGGCGTTGCCCTAGGGCTAATGATTTGGCAGGTGGGGGCGATCGCCGGACTGATTGGGTTTTGGCCGATTGCCTGGATCTTTGGCGATCGCAACCTTTTCGTCGCCAGCCTCGCCCTCGGCACCGCGATCGGCATCGTCGTGCGGATCAACGCCTTCTTCCCCGATGCCGATCCCGACATCCTCAAAACCAACGCTGACCTCCCCGCCCTCTGCACCGACCCCAGCACCTTACCCAGTCCCGGTCAACCCGTCCAACTCCAAGGACGACTGCTAGGCCGCCCCGGCACCGCCAACTGGCTCACCCAAGACCTCTGGCTACACACCGAATCCGGCCTGATCCGGCTGCACTGGTGCCCCCGCTTTAGTCCCCTGAGCCACCTGTTAGCCCGTCCCCTACCGCTGGACTGGCTCCAGCGATCGCTACAAGTCTCT
>CAZJZR010000468.1:0-3993 GCA_964550475.1 uncultured bacterium | reverse complement strand
GAACAACCGATGGAATTGTAGGGGTTGGGTTCCCCAACCCTTTTAGATCGAGCAATCAAGCGTTGATCAACCTGAATAGTTACCTTTTTAGAGGCAGGCTCAACTTGTTATTGGATAACACTTGGATAACTCGTCAACGCATCAACCAACACCTCCAATCATCCAATCATTAATTAGCCAATTCCCAAATTATCCAATTCCCAAATTATCCAATTCCCACCTCGGTTCATTCTCGATTCATTGAGTTTGATTCATTTAAGTTGTCACAATTCGTCGTAACTATTCAGGTTGATCAACACCCTATTGCTTGATCTAAAAGGGTTGGGAAACCAATCCCCTACGTAACCGTTCACTCCCCGTCAGGGGAGTGAACGGTTACGTCAAAAGTTGCTCATGGGTAATAAGCAATCCAACCCATCACCCATTACCTACCTATTACCTATTACCCAAAAACGCATAGATCCCAATCAACTATGCCACAATCAACTATCCCAACCCGTGCTCAATCCTGAGGCGGAATCATGTTGTTTTAGCTAAACACGCTTAGCCAGTAATTATGCGGATTTTGATCGTTGATGACGACGAGTTATTAGCTCAAACACTCGTGAGCCACTTACTCGCCCAACACTATGCTATTGATGTGGCAACGGATGGGGAGGCAGGTTGGGATTATGCTCAGGCGGCCACCTATGACTTAATTGTTTTAGATGTGAATTTGCCCAAATTGAATGGCATTCACTTATGTCAAAAATTACGGCAGGCGAATTACACCAACCCGATTTTGTTGTTAACCGCCAAGGGCAATAGCTCTGATAAGGTGATGGGTTTGGATGCGGGTGCCGACGACTATGTGGTGAAACCCTGCGCCTTTGAAGAACTCTGTGCCCGCATCCGAGCGTTGTTACGGCGGGCGAGTAGTTCGGGTGCGCCGATTTTGGAGTGGGGCGGTTTACAGCTTGATCCGAGCACCTGTGTGGTGAGTTATTATGGCCAACCCATCTCCCTTTCGCCCAAGGAATATGGGCTACTAGAGTTATTTCTCCGGAATCCGCAACGGATTTTTAGCAGTAGTTTGATTTTGGAACATCTGTGGGATTTTGAAGATTTTCCCAGTGAAGAAACGGTGAGAACCCACATTAAGCGGTTACGTCGTCGGTTGAAGGCGGTGGGGGCAGAGGATATTGTCGAAACGGTGTATGGCATGGGATATCGCTTAAAAAATTCCCCATCGCCATCGACGAGTGGGACGGCGGCAGGGGGAACGGCAGCAGGGGTGACCGCTACCAGCAATGCCGTTGCCGTCACCCCTGCCGATCCGGTTGCTGAACAAGCTTTATCGGAACAGGCTCGGAACTTAGCTCAACAGGCATGGGAACGGTTCAAAACGCCCACATTAGAACGGTTGACGATTTTAGACCAAGCGGTTGCGGCGATCCAACAGGGCACTTTATCTGGCCAATTGTATGAAGAGGCGGAGCGGGCGGCGCATAAGTTGGCGGGATCGTTGGGGATGTTTGGGTTTGATGAGGGGTCACGGTTGGGGCAACAGATTGAGACCTATTTGCAGCAAATCCACGGGCTGCTGACTCCGGATTCGTCGCAGCATCTGGGCGATCGCGCCACCCTAGACTTACGCCAGCAACTGCATACCCAGTTAACGGACGCTGTTAGCCAACTCCATCGCGAACTGGCTCAAGACCACCAAACGGCAGGTACGTCCGGCGGGACTGGTTCCTCTGTGGGTTCACCTCCGGTTGGCTCTGGGGGACAGATGGGGACAAGTGCTGTCGGTGTTCCGGCGGCTGAGTTGTCCCAACGGTTCCCTCTGTTCTTCAGTCCGCCGCCCCTGCATCCAGCGAGCGGTGGCTCTCCGGTGTTCGTTCCACCCATCCCCAATCCATCTGTGCTGGTAATTGATCACGACACCTTGTTGGTTGATCAGTTAAAGGTGATGTTGCGGGGTAGTGGGGTGACGTTGGCAGTGGCTCGGTCGGTGGCAGATGCAAAGGGTCAAATTGCCCACCAAATGCCGGATGTGGTGCTGTTGGATTTGGGATTAACCGATCGCTCTGACGTGGGGTTGGAGTTGCTGACGGAATTGGGCGATCGCTACCCCAACTTGCCAATTCTGATTTTCAGCGTCAATGATGACTTTAACGATCGCCTAGCGGCTGCCCGTCGCAGCAAGCACCGCTTCATCTCCAAATCCACTCCCTTGGATCAGGTCTTGGATGTGATTTGGGATGTGTTGCGGCGATCGCAACCCCTACCGCTGACCGTGCTGGCCGTAGATGACGATCCGCTGATTCTGGATCAACTGGCTCAGGTCTTACCCCGCTGGGGCATTCAATTGATCACCCTGACCCATTCCGAGCAATTTTGGCCAACATTGGAAACCACCACGCCCGATTTGTTGATTTTGGATGTGGAAATGCCGCAAGTGAATGGGATTGAACTGTGCCAAGTCGTGCGGAGTGACAATACCTGGAACGACCTGCCGATTTTGTTTTTGTCCTCCCGCCGTGATGCCGAAACCATCCATCGAATCTACAATGCTGGAGCCGACGATTATGTCTCTAAACCCTTTGCCGAACCGGAACTGATTACCCGAATTTTTAATCGCCTAGAACGCAACCACCTGTTACGCAGTTTGACGGAAACCGACCAACTGACCGGGATTGCCAATCGGCGACACGCCACCAAACAGTTAAATCAACATTTGCAGCGATCGCTGCAAGCCAAACAACCCCTCAGCTTAGCCATTATTGACTTAGATCGGTTTAAGCAAATCAACCACCAATATGGGTACGAAACGGGTGATCTGGTCTTGAAACGGGTAGCCCAGATCCTGCGGCAGATGTTGCGAACAGACGATATCGTGGGGCGTTGGGGCGGGGAAGAGTTTTTAGTGGGTCTGTATGGCGTACACCGGGAAAAAGCCAAGGAACGCTTGACCCAATTCTTAAGCGCAGTGCAGCGAGATATTTGCCTCAGTCCTGACGGTCACTCCTCATTTCAGGTTACGGTTAGTGTGGGAGTTGCAGAAGCTCCAGACGATGGATGCAATCTCCACAGCCTTTACCAAATCGCCGATATTGCCTTGCAACAGGCGAAAGCAGCGGGTGGTAATCAGATTTTTGCCTGTCCCATTCAGGCTTAACCTTTGGGTCTGTTAATGGGTCTTTCTGTTAATGGGTCTTTATAGTTCTTGAGCGGAACCGTTCACTGTCCATCAGGAGAGGAACCAGCGGGTGTAGCCCGCAACACTTTTTAGGTGTTGCTGAATAGCAGGATGAATTGCAACGAAGTTTCAATTCATCCAACTCTTAGCTCATCCCTAAATTCAGCAATGCCACTTTTTATTCAGGTTATTCAGGTTATGCAGGTTATGCAGGGGTAACCGTTCACATCCCCCCGTGGGGGAGTGAACGGTTACATGCAGGGGGTTGTGAACGGCTACCTTCAGCGAATTGAAAATGGCTGTCCAACCGCAAAGCAGCCAAAATACCTGGGTCTATTTACCAAATTTATTGTGTAACGGGTTATGACAGTTAAACGGATATTAATTATTGATGATGAGGCAGATGTGCGGGAAATCGCCAAAATGAGTCTGCAAATCACGAAGAATTGGGATGTGATCATGGCTAGTTCGAGCCATGAGGGGATTGAAATTGCCGCTAAAAATCAACCTGATGCCATTTTGTTAGATGTAATGATGCCGGATGTGGACGGTTTAACCACCTTGCATCAACTGCGATCGAACCCGCTTACCCAAAACATTCCAGTGATTTTTTTGACTGCAACAATCAAAGTGGTGACCCAACGACAATACGTGCAATTGGGCGCAAATGCGGTGGTAATGAAACCCTTTGACCCCGGTTTATTAGCCAGCCAAATTGAAAAAGCTTTGGGCTGGACAACTGAGTAGCCCTGGCGACGGGCGTATTTCGCGTTTGGGGGAGGGGCGGTTAAAACCGCATCTACAAGAACTAA
>CAZJZR010000467.1:0-3996 GCA_964550475.1 uncultured bacterium | reverse complement strand
CCTAACTTAACTACCGGAATGCTTCGCCCCTACGGTGGACAACACAAATTTAATTTAGAACCAGAATAATTTCCCGGTGATTAGGGGTAGGAGCGTGGCATTGTGCTGGCGGCATGGGCTTGCATCTGATCACACATTGCCGCGTTCCTACAGCGTTCCTACAGATAGAGACGCAGAGGAGACCTATTCTTCCTCTTCCTCCTCGTCTTCATAGTCTTCCTCTTCCTCTTCATAGTCTTCCTCGTCTTCGTCCTCTTCATCTTCGTAGTCTTCCGCCTCGTCCTCCTCTTCTTCTACTTCCTCTTCGTCTTCTTCCTCTTCTTCATAGTCTTCTTCTGCTTCGTAATCACCCTCCTCCTCCTCGTCCGCCTCTGCGGCTACAGTTGCGTCGCCATCTACGCCAAAATCGTAGTCGTCATCGATCGCATACTCAGCACACAGCGCATCCAACTCGTCTAAGAACTCATCAGCCGTTTCGATGGTCAAATCAAAGTTCTCGATCGTAACGGTGGTGCCGTCTTCATCCTCTTCCAATTCGTAGTCAAAGTAATACTCGTCTTCACTCTCGGCATAGTTGAGGCAGAGTTGATCCAGAGCTTCAATAAAGCCGTCGGGATCACTGGTGTAGACATAAAAATCGTAGAGCAGGAGGGAATTCTCATCGGCAAAGAAGGAGTCGGATTCGCCCCAGACATCGGTGCTGAAATCGAGGTCAGTGACCGATTTGATAATCCAAGAGTCGTGACCGTTGAAATCGTTGTGAATCACATAGTTGTAGGGGATGTAGCAGTAGCCGCGATCGCCCCAATCGTTGCCCCAGGAATTGCGAACAATGAACATCCGGTCTTTGTCCGAATAGCCAACGCAAAGCATGGCGTGCCAGCCGTGGGTTTCGCGCACATTATCGGAGGCTTTGGGCATGGGGACGCGGCCTCGGCTGTGGGTGGCATCATCAAACGACTCAAACGTATTCAGGGCAAAGGCAATGGGAAAGCCTTCTGCTAAGGTGTGTCGCCAGAGGTCTAGATTAGTTTCGATAAACTCAGCTTCGGCAATTTTGAAGTTGGCAGCGTGTTCATAGGCCGCTTCATCTGGCTCATCACTGATGCGTTCTTCATCATTCGGCCATAACTCTTCGGCACAGGCTCCATGTTCGGTCAATGCCTTGATGGCCGCGACCATTTGGGTGCCAGAGTCTTCATTTTCGCTGTCGTGCTGTGCCCTAGCGTTGTAGTAAACAAACAACCGACTGACATCAGCAGCGTCGCCCAAACTACGTTTGGCTAAGTATTCATAGGCTCCCACAAACGCATTGGCCACGCAGCTATTGCCCACTTGGGTTTCCACCGTTGTCATGAATGGGCGTAAATCAACTTTCGGCGGAAGGGTTTGACCGGAGAAACGACCGGCCAAGTGAGTTTTGGCATCATCGGGTTTGCTGCCGGGACGATAACCACCAATGCGATACTTGCGGTTCTGGGTTGTCATGGTATATGTGGACTATAAAGACGATGGTTTGGAATTCAGTAGACTCCGGCGATCGCAAACAAGGGGGGGCGGCATGGCAGGATTCATGTGAGTCCTGATTCCAGTCCCAATTCATGCCTAACATCAGCACTGCCAAACAAATGTCAATCGGTTGATGTTGCCATTGACGTTGCGATCGCATGCCCCACCCTAACGAGCAAGACGTTACAACCTCTATGCCGCTCCCTCAGAGACTGTTTAAAAAGTGGTGTAGAAAGTTGATTTTTCGTGCGCGGGGTGCAGGAACAATCAACGTTTAAAACACCCTCTTAGGGAGATGCTGAGGATGATGATCGCATAGATGCAGCTAGACTCTGGGAATGTTTGGGAAATCTCTATGTTCCACTGGGTGATGAGTGATGAGTGATGAGTGATGAGTGGTGGATGGTGGATGGTGGACAGCAAGTTACATGATCCTTGGGGATGTGCAGATTAATAATGTACCCACACCGCTGACTCTACGGACACGGCATTGCCGTGTCCCTACGCCTATCACGGGGATATTATTTTCCCGCAACTCCCTTGCCGCATTACCAAGCACCCATTAACGATTACCCATGATCCATTACTCGCTAACTTTACCGATGCTCAGTCTAGGGAACTAATTATGGTAATGGTGTTGGAAAAAGTGGTGCCCTTTGGTCGATCGCTTCAGGAGTACCAACTGATGTTTAACCTGACTCCCAGCGATTTGGCAGGTCATATTCTTGGCGTGGGGGATGGCCCTGCGAGTTTCAATGCCGAAGCCACGCGCCAAGGCTATCGCGTCACATCGATCGACCCGATTTATTGCTTCAGCGGCTCAGATATTCAAGCCCGGTTTGATGCGGTTGTGGACAATATCATCAACCAAGTCAAAGCTACGCCGAACGATTGGGTGTGGGGATTTCATCAATCGCCGGACGGACTACGCGCCAACCGAGAGCAGGCGATCGCCACTTTCCTGGCGGATTATCCCACTGGTCTCGCCCAAGGACGCTACATCATGGCAGAGTTACCCGACTTACCTTTTCCCGATCGCCACTTTTCCTTAGCCCTGTGCTCCCACTTGCTGTTCCTCTACTCCGAGCAGTTGGATTACCAGTTCCATTGGCAATCCATTCAATCCATGCTGCGAATTGCTCCAGAGGTACGGATTTTTCCTTTATTGACGCTGATGTTACAGCGATCGCCCCACCTTGACCCCATTGTGCAGGCTTGCCAAGCCCAAGGCTATACCGCCACGATCCACTCTGTCCCCTATGAGTTACAACGGGGTGGCAATCAGATGTTGGTGATTCAGGCGTAAGGGACTTGCGGAAAAATAAAATACCCGTGATAGCCGTTACGCGACCTCATTAATCACCGACTTGCAAGCCTGTGTGGTGCAATGGGTGACTGTGCGAAGGTTTGGGTTAGGCAATTGTGGTATGCCTACAGAAAAAACTTGGATACAGTAGAGCTAGCTGGGTTAAGGAAGCAATTATGGCGATCGCCCCTCCCAAACGACTGACGCTTGAGGACTATCTGACCTATGACGATGGCACGGATACCCGCTATGAATTGGTCGATGGGGTATTAGTTGCCATGGGCACAGAACATCCGCTCAACAATACCATTATCAGTTTTCTGTTTGCCGTATTTTTGGGTTTGGGGGTGCCGTACTACCGCTTGGCGATCGGGCACCAAATTGCCGTCAGTTCCCAGAAAGCCACCGCCCGCCAACCCGATTTGGTGCTGCATACCGAAGCCTCTGCCAGGGCGATTTTGTCTGGCAGTCGGGTGTTGATGCCGGAGATGCCTGCGCCGCTGTTGGTGGTGGAAGTGGTTTCCAGCAGTGATAACGACCCCGCATCCAGAAACCGCGACTACACAGAAAAGCGGGTGGAGTATGCTGAGCGTGGCATTCCAGAGTATTGGATTGTCGATCCGATCGCATCTGTCGTTTGGATTTTAACCCTACGTGATAATCAGGATCGCGAATCGCAATTGACGGGGACTGATCGCCTCGTTTCACCCAGTTTTCCCGATTTGGCTCTGACAGCAGAACAGGTGCTCAAGGCTGGGATCACCTAAACGCCTCAGGCTGGGATAGTTGCGAAATCTAAAGTTTGGCTAAGGTACTTTAGTAGGAGACATTCCAATGACGGAACCGATTACGGCGGCGGTGATTGTGGGGTTGGCGGCGCAGAAGTTTGCTGAAGGTGCGGCGGGGAAGGCGGCGGAGAAGTTGATTGAGCGGTTGTGGGATGCGATCGCGTCTCGCTTTCAAGGTAAGAAGAAAACCGAGGAAAATTTGGCGGCGATCGCGGCGGCCAAGGGAGAGGCTCCCGATGCACTGGTGAAGGATGTGGGGAAAGTATTAGACGCAGAATTTGTGGAGGATGAGGGATTTGAGACCGAGTTAAAAGATTTAGCGCAACAGATCATCAACATTCAAAACCAGAGCCAAAACCAATCCACCTACAACAACTACGGGCGAGATCAAAT
>CAZJZR010000466.1:0-4001 GCA_964550475.1 uncultured bacterium | reverse complement strand
GTCGCGGTCAGGTTTACCTGATTGAACGGGGGGAACAGATTCTCCAACCCTATGCAGCAGCAATTCAACGAGCGGCACGCAACGGGTTACGCCGCTGCGGGGTGCGGGTGGAAGTCAACGCCAGCATTGCCCAAATCACCGGCGAGTCGATCCAGTTCAGCGTGGCGGGCGATACCCACACCCTCCCCACCGATCTGGTAATTTGGACTGCCGGAACCCAACCGTTGGACTGGATCAGCCGCTTACCCTGCCCCCATAATCCCAGCGGACAATTGTTGAGTTCGCCCACCTTGCAACTTCAGGATCATCCTAATGTGTTCGTTTTGGGAGATGTGGCGGAGATTCGCGATCGCCGAGATCGGCGCATCCCGGTGACTGCCCAAGCCGCCTATCAACAGGCTGCCACCGCTGCCGCCAATCTGCACGCCCTGATCAATCAAGGCCGACTGTGCCCCTTTCGCTTCCTTTACTTAGGGGAAATGATGACGCTGGGCACAACATCGGCCTTGGTATTTAGCCGGGGACTATTAGTGACAGGAGGATTGGGCAAACTAATCCGACGCTGGGCGTATTTGTTACGGTTGCCAACCTTGCGCCATCGCTTACGAGTTGCGTGGGATTGGCTGCGACGGGATTTCACCGACCTGGGAGTGAAACTGCACCAACTGATCACCCAAACCAAACCCAAACAGCAATTTCCGCTAACCCAAGCCACCTCCTTGCCCTCTCCCAAGAAACCCCAATAAACCACTTTTTAACATACTAATGCCTTATGAATCGGATGATGACCAAGCGAAATGTCTTCTTATTTGTGCTAATTGCTTGCTTGGGAATGGCGATCGCTATTGCGGGATGGTCATGGAATCAAAGTCAGGATAAGCATCCTTTAATCACCAAACAACAGTTTACAGAAATAGAGATTGGCAACACATTTGCCCTGTTTGATTTAGGGGTAACCGACATTAACAATGATAGTTTTTTAGATATTTTTTCCACCAACCATAACGGTCGGCAACTACTGCTATTTAATCAAGCGGGAAAAACATTTAAAGACCAAGCAATTCAAACCTTTTTCCCCCAGAATTATGAAATAGCAGAAATCAAAACTAATCCGCAATTGCCAGTCATTCAGGAACCCGGTCTTTATGTCTATTGGAACAATAATGAATTAACGATCGAATCGAAAGGATTAATCACTGGCCAGACCGAAAAGATCGGTGGTTCCCTATTAGTTCCCAAATCCGCCTCCCATCAAAGTACTGGCAAAATTCAGTTCAATGAAGACGGCGGGCAAGAAGGATTTCTGGGTAGGATCATCGGCTTTCAGATTCAGGGGGATGGTCAATTCAAGACCAAATTCCTTACCTCTGAACCCTATTTCAGACCGGCCTTAAAAATCAGTTCAGCTTTGAGTTTAGATCAAATCTATATTGGGGCAAACAAGGAACATCCGACGATCCATGATTTCTACCTGCCGCCTCTCAATGCTCTGCCCTACATGGATCGCCATGGCATGGCGTGGACAGACTATAACCAAGATGGTCGCCCTGATGTGTTGATTGTGCGGGGGGGGATGGATGGGTTAATGCCAGAGATTTCACCACAAACCCAAGACGAATTTTTCATCCAATCGGCTGCTGGGTTTGAGGATAAAATGGCGAAATTTGGTTGGATTAAAGCCGGATGCGCCGCACGGCAAATTACCTGGGTTGACTTTAACCGAGATAATTATCTAGATGCTTATGTGGTGTGTGGTCGCGGTGTTCCACCAGGATCTTTGCAACCCAATCAACTCTATCAAGGTTCTGCCCAACACACATTTACCAATGTTGCTAAGCAGGTAAAACTAGACTTTTTAGACAATGGCTTAGCCAAATGGTTTGATGCTGACAATGATGGCGATATGGATCTGTTTTGGGTTGATAGCCAGTCGTTTTGGCTATATCGCAATCAGTCCGGTCGATTTACGCCAGAATCCCTTGGTGCACTGAAAAGTGGCGTGCGGCAAATTGCTGTAGCCGATTACGATTTGGATGGGGACTTCGATGTTTTTGCCGCCAGCAGTGAAAACAGATTGTTCGTTAATACTAACGGCCAGTTCAGTGCAGCTAAAATTGCTGATCTAGGCTTGCCCAGAAAGTCAATTGCGGCTAATTGGGTTGACTATGATAACGATGGTTTATTGGATTTATTCCTGTTACCAGATGGACTCTATCAACAAACGACCGATCATCGATTTAAATCGACCAAACTATTAAAGACCAGCTCGGATAAATTTCCTCATTCGGCCTATTCCACTTGGTTTGATGTGGATAACAATGGTTCTTTAGACTTATTGATGGGTAAACAAACGGTGATTCCGTGGTGGGAAGCCTGGGAACTAAGTGGTAAAGACCTAAATCCGGTGTCAAAATCCTATAAAGCCAAGGTGTTTTTGTATCGCAATCAACCGACCAATCATCACTGGTTAGACGTGCAATTAGTGGGATCTCAGGGTGATAATACTCCAGCGGTGGGAGCGATAGTGAAACTGCTGGTTAACGGGGTAGTTTATCAACAGGAAGTCGGTCAATTTGAAGGTTCC
This sequence comes from uncultured bacterium, assembly GCA_964550475.1. Classification (GTDB taxonomy): domain Bacteria; phylum Cyanobacteriota; class Cyanobacteriia; order CAIUCS01; family CAIUCS01; genus CAIUCS01. Next base: position 1,417 of record CAZJZR010000466.1, on the reverse strand, counting down.
ATTCGTTCCCAAGGTCATTACAGACTTTATTTTGGTCTGGGCAAACAAAAAGAAATTGATGCATTACAAATCACCTGGCCAAATGGGCAATTGCAGGAAATTAAAAACCCAGGAATTGATCAATTACTGACGGTTAAACAGACGATTAAGCAATCGTAATTCGGTGGGCATTGATGTCGTTAAGCGATATTGACCACTGACCACTGACTACTTCCTACCCCCCACTCACCTAATTTATGTTCACCCGTTTACCTGACTTTTTCCTAGTCGGTGCCGCCAAATCTGGAACCAGTTCCCTGTGGACGTACTTAAATCAACATCCCCATGTGGCGATGTCTCAACCGAAGGAACCCAACTTTTTTGCCTTTGCAGGGATGGAACTGCCACCCGATCGCGGGCCAGCCGATGCCAAGACCCTGTATCGCCGTCTGTATCAAGACACAATTACTGATCTGGATAGCTATCAGGCATTATTTACGGATATACCCAACAGCAGTGTGGCTGGGGAAGCCTCAGTGCGGTATTTGTACTATGCCAAAGCGGCTGAGGCGATTAACGCAATGCTGCCGGATGCACGAATTATTATTATGTTGCGGCATCCGGTTGATCGGCTCTATTCCCATTACCTGATGAATGTTCGCCATTTATTTGAACCGCTGTCGTTAGAACAAGCCTTAGCCGCAGAGGATGAACGGGTGAATGCGGGTTGGGGCTATGACTGGCATTATGTGCGGGTGAGTTTGTATGCGGAGCAGGTGCAACGATATTTTGATTTATTTGGCCGCGATCGCGTCAAAGTCGTGTTGTATGACGACTTTCGCCAGAATCCAGCCGCAATCGTGCAGCAAATTTATCACTATTTGGGGGTTGATCCCAGCTTTCAACCCCAGGTAGAAAAGCAACCCAATGCGGGCTATTTACCCAAAAGTTTCTGGCTGCAACAGTTTTTAATTGAACCGAATCCCTGGCGATCGCTGCTGGAACGCCTGTTACCCAAACAGATGTACCGCAACCTGATCCGCTGGCTACGCCAACAAAACCGGGGAGCCATCCCACCGTTATCACCAGAGTTACGGCGACAACTCGATCCGATATTTAAGGATGATGTTGCCAAATTGCAAACGATTTTGGGCTATCCACTCCCTTGGTATTCTGAGAGCCTGGGTTAAACGTTGATGTGTCCTCTACGCGGTGTGAGCCAAATCAACCGTCTAGATTTCCATTCCCAACAGCCGCCTAGGCCACGGCTGGGCTAACTCGATTGGATTGATCGATGCATTGGATTGATAGATTAACTGTGATGCAAGTTGAGTGTGGGTTATGACTACCGAAACCGCGATCGCGGATCAGCGTCCTCCGGCATGGCAACGACTGATTGCCGCTAGTTTCAGTTTGGATCTGCGATCCTTAGCTCTAC
>CAZJZR010000465.1:0-4005 GCA_964550475.1 uncultured bacterium | reverse complement strand
ACAGGTTCGTCAGACCCGATCATCAGACGGAGTTGTAAATAGCCAGGAGAGCTTTCAGATGTATATCAAGCTGCCAAGGGATAGCCATAGCAGAATTTGAGGGGGATTGCGGATGAACAACGGCAAGGTACGGATTTACGAGTTGTCAAAGGAATTGAATTTGGATAATCGAGACATTTTGGTCGTTTGTGAGCAATTGAACATTGCGGTGAAGAGCCATAGCAGTACGATTAGTGAAGTCGATGCTGAGCGCATTCGCCATGCGGCGGAGAAATACGTTCCCCCCAGCCATTACCCTGCCCATCCTGCCGTAAAATCCGGTGCAACCAATCCTCCTTCTGCGTCTACACCTGCTGGTAGCAAACCAGGGGAGTCGCCTCGACCGATTATGGGTAAGCAACAAATTTTAGAGATTCGCCGCATTCCAACCACTACGGCTAAAGGAACTGACGGAGAACCAGTTCCTCCTACGCCACCGAGTCCTCCGACTCCTCCAGTTGCACCCAAGTCGGTTGCGCCATCATCAGACTCTGTTGTTTCTCCTGGTTCACCTACACCTTCCCGTCCTGTTCGCCCGGTGTCTCCTACATCTACAGCTACTCCCACCCCGCCAACTGCCGTGGCTCCCAGTGCTCCTAGCCCGCCTGAAGTAACTCCTCCGGCAGCTCCAGCAGCAGTGCCACCCAGCCAAGCAACGGCCAAACCAACCACGCCTCCAGAGCCAACTCCACCATTGCGTCAGCCAACTCCACCCGACGCGGTAGCGGCGAGCAAGCCTGCCGCTAGCCAAGACGCTAAAGAGGTGGCGGATGCTAAAGAAGCCAAAGAAGTAGTGGCTAAGCAACCGATGCCAAGGGAGATGCCACCGAAGGAAATGCGGCCTAAGGAAGCTGTGGCCAAGGAACCACCATTGAAATTGGTGGAACCGCCGAACCGACCGATGCCTCGGCCAACGGTTGCACCTGCGAGTGAAGCGACTGCACAGGTCAGTGGACAGTCAAGCGGCCAGGCAAGTGGGCCGTCATCTACGGGACAAGCCGCTAGTAAACCAGCGGCAGAGCCGGTCGCGCCCATCCTCACACCTCCCGTCAAACCCCAAGCCGTTCCCCCTAGCAAACCAGCGGCGGCGGCTCCTCCCTTAGCAGAGCGGCCTGTGATTAAGCCCGTCAAATTGGCTCAAGCTGGTGGGCAGGGAGATGGTCGGTCAAAAGCTCCCGGTGGAGCTGGCGATAAAGGTGCTCGTCCTCGTCCTGCGGGTGGTGCTAAGCCTGGTGCGACTGCCGAACCCCCTCTGCGGAAACCGCCTTCGGTGGTAGAAATTCGGCGACCGTCTCGTCCTGGTACTGGTTCGCCTGCGGCTGGTGGTACGGATGCGCCTGCTATATCAGCTCCACCCCAACGGTTGGAGCCGCGTCCATCTCGTCCAGAGAGTAGCGTAGAAAAACTCAAGCCTCCTGTGCGTCCAAATGCACCGGATGCCGCAGCAGATGGTAAAGCTGGGGCATTGCCAGGGGTTGAGTTAGTAGAGGATATTGATTTGCGGCTCCGTCGCCCAGAGCCGCCCCGGATTGTTGCCAAACGCGGCAAAGGATGGGAGGAGGAGGAAGAGGAACTCCTGGAAAAACCCACCAAAGCTGCCGTCAAGGGCAAACGTCGCCAACAAACGCTGATTGATGAAGATGACGACGAGGATTTTGAGTCGATTCTATCCCGGCAGGAAGGGGTGGTGCAGGTTACGTTGTCTTTAGTGCGGCCTGCTAAACCGAAGGCTCGGACTCCACAAGCCAAACCCCCAGTTGCACCAGCCGCTAAGGTGAAGAAACCGACCTTGGGACAACCCGGTTCTGGCAGCAGCGATTCGGGTCGAGGCAGGGGCCGGCGCGATCGCGCTGAAGAAGTGGTGAAGGAACGCCCCAGTCAAATTTCCCTCACGGGTAGTCTCACCGTCCAACAACTGTCTTCCATGCTGGGTGTGGCCGACACCGAAATCGTCAAGATTCTCTTCTACAAGGGCATTTTGGCCACCGTGACCCAAACCTTGGACGTTCCTACCATCGAAATGGTGGCACAGGAATTAGAAGTCGAGGTGATCACAACCGAGAAGAAAGCGGAAGCTCGCAAGGTTACCGAGATGCTGGATGCAGCAGACTTGGAAAACCTGCAACGCCGCCCGCCTGTGGTGACGATCATGGGACACGTAGACCACGGGAAAACTACCCTACTCGACTCCATCCGCAAAACCAAAGTGGCGCAAGGGGAAGCCGGGGGCATTACCCAACACATTGGGGCTTACCATGTGGACGTGGATCAGGAGGGCAAAACCCAACAGGTGGTGTTCTTGGATACCCCTGGTCACGAAGCCTTTACCGCCATGCGGGCACGCGGCGCACGGGTGACAGACATTGCCATTCTAGTGGTTGCGGCTGATGATGGCGTACAACCGCAAACCGTGGAAGCCATCAGCCACGCTAAGGCGGCTGAAGTGCCGATCATTGTGGCGATTAACAAGATCGACAAGGAAGATGCCCAACCCGATCGCGTCAAACAGGAACTCACCGAATACGGTCTGGTGGCGGAAGAGTGGGGTGGTCAAACCATCATGGTTCCGGTTAGTGCCATTAAGGGCGAAAACCTGGATACCTTGTTGGAAATGATCCTACTGGTGGCAGAAATTGAAGAACTGTCTGCCAACCCGAATCGTCCGGCCAAGGGGACGGTAATCGAGGCGCACCTCGACAAGTCCAGAGGTCCAGTGGCCACCCTGTTGATTCAAAACGGGACGCTCCGAGTTGGCGATGTACTCGTGGCTGGCTCCGTATTGGGTAAAGTCCGTGCCATGATCGACGATCGCGGCGAACGGGTCGATGCGGCTTCTCCGTCCTTTGCGGTGGAAATCCTCGGTCTCACCGATGTCCCTGCCGCTGGGGATGAATTCGATGTGTACGTGGATGAAAAGCAAGCACGGGCAACCGCCGACGAGCGTACTATTAAACAACGGGACAACCGCCTGCAAGCGGCCATGGCTTCCCGTCGGGTTACACTCAACTCCCTGTCAGCCCAAGCTCAACAAGGCGAGTTGAAGGAACTCAATCTGATTCTCAAGGCCGATGTCCAAGGTTCCTTGGAAGCGATTTTGGCCTCCCTCAAACAACTGCCACAAAACGAAGTCCACATTCGGGTGTTGTTGGCGGCTCCGGGCGAAATCACTGAAACAGATGTGGATTTGGCCGCTGCCAGTAACGCCGTGATCATCGGCTTCAACACCACCTTCGCCAGCGGTGCCCGTCATGCCGCCGATGGTGCAGGGGTGGATGTCCGCGACTACGACATCATCTACAAGCTGTTAGAGGATGTCCAAGGAGCCATGGAAGGGCTACTGGAACCTGAACTGGTGGAAGAATCGCTGGGTCAAGTGGAAGTCCGGGCTGTCTTCCCTGTGGGTCGTGGTTCCGTGGCTGGTTGTTATGTCCAGTCCGGTAAAGTCGTCCGCAACTGCAATATGCGGGTGCGGCGCGGCGGCAAGGTCATCCACCAAGGCTTGTTGGATTCCTTACGCCGGATGAAGGAAGATGCCAAGGAAGTCAACTTCGGGTATGAGTGCGGTATCGGCTGTGACAACTTCAACGATTGGGCGATGGGTGACATCATCGAAACCTATCGGATGGTCACCAAACGGCGTACCCTCTCTAGTCGGTAATCGAGATCCCGCCCAGCGAAAAGGGCTATAGGAAATAGGGTGAGTATTGAGCAATACTCACCCTATTTTTTTTGAAAATTTTTGAAAAGTTGATTTTTTTGTGTTGCTGAATAGCAGGATGAATTGAAACTTCGTTTCAATTCATCCAACTCTTAGCTCATCCCTAAATTCAATAACGCCGATTTTTTGAAAAGTTGATTTTGCAAAGCCTTGATCAAGGATCAATTTGGATGTGCGATCGGGCGTATTTCATGTTTGGGGGAGGGGCGGTTAAAACCGCATCTACAAGAACTAAACCCGCGTAGGCG
>CAZJZR010000464.1:0-4015 GCA_964550475.1 uncultured bacterium | reverse complement strand
ATAGCATTCCGGCCATGATTTTTCGGTCATTGCTTAACTTAACTACCGGAATGCTATAGCCTACGGCATGGCTACGCAAACGCCCGTACAAGGTTATCGGTTCAAACACAAAATCATTCAGGATTAGACCAGTTCAACCTATAGAGCAGTAGTTTACCAGGGGCGGTCTGAATACTATATCTATACTTTGTCAGGGAACTGTTCGTAGTAATGGCTTTAGCCAGCCAACTGAAGTTGGAACTACAAACTAAAATTTGTTGGCTGACACAGTATATCTGAATCTATCTGAATCTATCTGAAAGTCACCCCCAAAAACTTCGGAGGTCTATGAATGTGGCAGCCGCAACAGCCACACCACCCAGACATCCGAAGTCTGCCGCCGTCTGCGGTGCCGTCAGCCTTTTTGGTTGCGGTAGCGGGCGAGGAACGTTGGCAAATCCACCTTCAGCGGTTTAATAGCGCGAGATGCGCCAGCCGAACGCGGCAGTTGGGGGGCATCCGCCTCAATATTGTGCACCGGATGGATCAAATTCAATAACTCAGTCAACTCCGCCGAGCGATCGGGGAACATCCGTTCCAGCACCTCTTTAAGCTGCCCCAAATGTTCGTGAGCCGTGATGCAACGATCCTTCCAGTGTTGCACCGCCGTCTCATACTCTGCAATCACCCGCACCTGTTGCAACACCTGCTCTTGCATCTCCGCCGTCTGATGCTGAAGTTCATTCACCCGTTGCAGATGGCGATCGCGCTCCTCCTGCAACTCCTCGCAGGTGTGTTGCAACCGCGCCTGCAAAACCGAATGACGGCTAATTTGCGCCTGTAACTCCTCCACCCGATTCCGCGTCGTCGTCAACTCCTGCTGCAACGCCACCAGATCCGGATGCCGTTCCACCAGCCGTCCATCCAAACTCAGCGGTGGAATTTGTCGGCCTTGGGGTGCCCGCAGAGCCTTATTCCGGCTTTCCTGAAGCTGCAACTCCAACGCCGCCACCCGTCGCCGCGCCGTCAACTCCTGCGCCTCCAACTCGATAATTTGCTGTTGTTGGCCGTTGACCGTTTGCTTCAGCACCGCAATTTGCTTTTCCAACTGTTGCTGCCGCCCTTGGCCATCATTGCGGTTACACAACAGTTGCGCCTTCACCCGGTCAAACTCGGCCTGTTGCGCCAGAATAAACCCTTCAATCTCAGCTAACAGAGCCGCGCCCAGCCGATCCACCTGTCCCGGATCTTCTAACGTGGCCAACGCTTGCTGACATTGCCACAACTGTTGTTTGAGGCTGTGGATCACCCATTGCTGAATGCTGGAAAACTCTTCCGTATTCACCAATTGCGCCTCAAGGATCTCCTGATCCCGCAGCCGCTGCTTCACATCTTCCAACGAAGCCAATGACTGATCCAACGCCTGTTCCAGATGGAAAATCCGTTCCACCCGATGCCGTTCTTGGGCTTGAAACCGCGCCAACTCATCCAGCAACTGTTGGCGTTCCTGTTGCCAAGGCAGCTTCGCACTAGCGGCACTTGGGGGATGCGTCACTTTGCTGGCACCTGTGTTCACCACTGGCGGCGAAGTCGGCAACCCAGCAATTTCCAATTGCTCCATCAACGGTTCTGTGCGCACACCTGGAACACCGGGGGCGATCGCGCCACCAACCTGACTCATCCCCTCACCTCGATCGAGCGGGGAGTTAGCGTCAGGGGCGATCGCGGCAGAACTCGCCGTAGAACCAGCGGCAGAACTATCAACCATGTGCCCGTCACCATCAGCATCTGGATCGCGATCGTCACCCCACCGGGAGGGCTGCGGTGCCAGGGTAGAGGCAGGGGATAAGTCTGACTCCAGCACCGCCAACCTCCTAAAGACCACAACTGCAAAACCTAGTCGCCACCGACCAAAGACATCCCAACCCTGCCCTGGTCAGCATTTATCAGCATTGAGACGACTCTACCAGACAAGTTATCACAGTCTTTCTAGATCAGCTAGTCAATCCCCAGCCAATCCCAACCCACCAATCCCCTCAACCCCATTCCCCATGAAGGTGTGCTTCCCTGCTTCCCTGAGAGGAAAAGAGATGAGAGGATAAAAGAAGAAAAGTAGATTTGGCAGAGATTGATCTCAGGGTACTGTGCACATCCTCCCAGAGGAACTGTGTTGCGGGCTGCACTTGCTGCTCCCCGGACGGGGAAGGCAACGGTTACCATCTCACCATTGTATTTACTCAGAGGAACAGGAACATTTCTGGTCACTTATTCACCATCCAGTACTCGCGGGTAATCCATCTCAGTCATGTCATTACCCCGACGATTCCCCAGTGGACGGACGATCCGCCAGTTCAGTTCGAGACGGTTGCCAATTATCAACCGGACGGCTACTGCTTGCGGCAGTTTTCCATGGGCGAACACAGTGCTACCCATCTCAACGCCCCCCGCAGCTTTTATCCCAACGGCGTGGCGGTGGATCAATACCCAGCTCCAGCCCTCGTATTGCCCACCGTCGTCTTAGACGGGAAAGCGGCCTGTGCCGTCAACCCAGACTACACCCTCCAACTATCAGACATTCAAACCTGGGAATGGCAGCATGGCATGATCCGACCGGGTTGTTTGGTGTTGTTTTTCACCGGATGGCAAACCTACTGGGCTGATCCAGAAAAATTCATCAACCAACAGCATTTTCCGGGCTTTGACATGGAAGCCGTCGAATTTTTGCTGGAAGAACGGCAAATCGCAGGCATTGGCATTGATACCCATGGCGTTGACTCTGGCCAAGACTCCAGCTTCGCCATCAACCGCCGCGTCCTGGCTCAGAAGGGAATTGTGCTGGAAAACCTCACCAATCTGGATCAACTTCCTCCCAAAGGCACCACAGTGGCGATCGGCGTGTTGCGGTTACAACATGGATCCGGTTCCCCCGCCTCAGTGTTGGCCTTCGTACCCTAATTAACCCAAATTAACTGGCATTAACCAGAGGACTGTGAATTCTGATCCTCACTGATTTTATGTTTGAACCGATACCCGTGTCGGTGGGCTTGTCATTACCAACATTTTTAAAACGCTGATGCCGCAAGCCTTTCCCTCATCCTCCAACTCCTTCTCCCTAGGGAGAAGGAGAGCTAGAAAAGCCCTCTCCCCTAGGGAGAGGGTTGGGTGAGGGCAAGATGTTGGTAATGACAAGGTCGGTGGGGGGGCAAGGTGGGCAGCCTCTCCATCGCTGCGACTGGTTAGAATAGGTAACTGACCCCATACCCATTTTTCCAGTGGATACTGCTGACCAGTCCTCCAGTCGTCCCCAACGTCGTTGTGTTTTGGTGTGTCAATACCAAACCTGTACCCGCAATGGCTCAGCCGCTGTACTGGCGGCATTCCAAGCAGCGGCGGCTCCGAATGTGATCGTGAGTCCCAGTGATTGTCAGGGGCAGTGCAATGTGGGCCCCAATGTGCAAATTATTCCCGATCGCACCTACTACTGTCGGGTCGGTGTGGATGATGTGCCGCTGATTGTGGAGCAACATTTGCAACAGAACCAACCAGTGGAAACGTTGCTGCATCCCCGCTTCCACCCTCGGTTTGGTTAAAGGATCGCAAACGATCAGGCCGATCTCGGTTTAGGCTTTCGCGCTGGCCTTCTTCGCCTTTTCTTTTTCTTTTTCCTTTTGCTTGGCTCGCTTCGCCGCTGCTTTTTCGGCCTTTTCCGCCTCCAGAGCCGCTAGTTTCGCCTGTTCCTTTTCCTCGGCGATTTTGTCCAGATAGTAGTGGTAATCGCCTCGGTACAAGCGCAGTTCGCCATCGCGGATTTCCACAATTTTGTTGGCGACTTGGGAGATGAAGTAGCGATCGTGGGAGACGACGATCACGGTGCCGTCATAGTGGCGGATGGCTTCCTCCAACATTTCCTTGGCGGGAATGTCGAGGTGGTTGGTTGGCTCGTCCAGAATCAGCAAATTGGCGGGTTGCAGCAGCATCTTCGCCAGAGCCAGACGGGCTTTTTCGCCACCGCTGAGGGCTTCCACCCGTTTGAATA
>CAZJZR010000463.1:0-4024 GCA_964550475.1 uncultured bacterium | reverse complement strand
GCTACAAGAAAGGGGGATGTAGAGCTTTGCTCTTCCCGAAGGGTGGGCAAGGATTTGCGGTGTAGAACCTAATTTGCAAGAGGTCTACTATTCAGATTGATTAATTTAGATCGACCAATCAAGGGTTGCTCGATCTAAATTGATCAACCCAACGCCTACAATTTGAGCCGTTGTTCCGTGTGTAGGGGCGCGGTTTCCGCGCCCTAGATTCAGCTAACTGAACAGCCTCTTAGGATTTACGAGCCTTGGCACAGTTGAACATGCGGAGCGTTGCTGCCGCCGCATAGTTGCGTAGAGCTGGACCATTGGGGTAAAACGTTGTCCCCTGCTCATTGACGGGAGACGCAACTTTGCAATAGGTGGCCATCTCTTTAATAATCCCCGCTGCCCAGTGCTGATCAATGTCGGTAAACCCCTTTACAGGTTGTCCCGCAGGTAACTGGGGCGACAATTGTTGGCTGGTGCGATAAAACTGGGCGGCGCGGCGTAACACCACGACCAATTCAGCCCGGGTGACCGCTTTGGTGGGTTGGAAGGTGCCGTCTTGGTAGCCACTAATGATGCTGCGATCGCGGGAGAACTGAATTTTTGGCGCACTCCAGCGGTTTGCAGGTACGTCGGGGTATGGGTCAGCCGTGAGCTGCGCTGCTACCTGTACTGGGGCATTCGGCAACTTTTTTAAGGTTTCGATCACCATGGAAACCAATTGTTCCCGCGTTAAAGGTAACTCTGGCCGAAAGGTATTGTCTTCATAAAAGCCAGAGATTAACCCTGTTGCCACCGCCTGTCGAATTTCCACCGCATAAATATCATCTTTCAAGTCGGCAAAGGGAGCCTTGGCAGTGGTAGGGCGTGGGCTAGGTTTGGGGCTAGGTTTGGGGGTGGCGCGGATGGGCAGAGGCGTGGGCTTGGGGGAGGGAGTGGGCGGTTTGGGGCGGGGACGAATGGACGGGGCAGGACTGGGTGGAGCGATATTGCCGGGAGGGACGATCGGCCCAGGGGGTGGCAACTGACTGGCAATTTCCATCGGTGGAGCTTGGTTGGTGGTGAGGTAAATGTGCCCCACAGGTTGACTGCCGGAGATGCGGCGGGTCAGTCGCCAGCCCTGGGCGAGTTGGATTTTGGCAAAGTCAGTCGTCATGCCATTGGCGCGTCCCAGTTCCAATGTGGGCGCATTGCGGTTCATCGTTGGCATCCCAATCAACACCAAATCGTTGTTCCGATGGACAATGCTTAAACGATATTGCAACGCTAAGTCCTGACCTGCCATGCGGATGGAGTAGCCGTTGCTATCGGTACTGCGACCACAAATTCCTGTGAAGTTGAAATTCAACAACAGTGGTTCGACCAGGGTGGGGTTGCTGCCCCGCTCAGCCCAACAGGGGCGTTGATTCGAGACCTGTTCTAAAATCAGCAGTTGGTGTGCTGTGCCACCCCGAAATGGAGCCGCAATTACAATAAACCGCTCTTGGTTGACATCCTGTTGCCCAAATATTACGGCTGCGGTGGTTGCTGAACTGTTGACGGTACCCCATAACCCGATCGCACCCACACTAGCCGCTAACCCAACTTTGGCGAAGGAAGGCAGTTGTGCGATCCACGCGAAAATCCCAGGTTTTTTGGTCTGGGCTGGCGGTGCTAGTCCAGCGGATTGTGGGATTGGTTGTCGGTTTTGCTGCATAGATTTCACCCTGTGGCGATCGCCCCTAATCAAACTACACCCGAACCGTAACCGTTCACATCGCCCAACGGAAGAGTGTTGTGGGCTGCGTCTGCTTTTCCCCTGATCGGGAGTGAACGGTTACCTTGAATCGAGAATCCAGTGATAACGAAAATCCAATGATAAACACTGGAATTTGGCAAGAAAAACATTTCGCCCATTTAACTCAGCTTAGGGATTAGCAGGTTAATCCTGTACTCACATCGCTACCTGGGTGTTGCTGAATAGCAGGATGAATTGAAACTTCGTTTCAATTCATCCAACTCTTAGCTCATCCCTAAATTCAGCAATGCCTAGGGACACGGCCTTGCTGTGTCACCCAGTACGGGTATATTGATTTGCCGCAAGTCCCTTGGCTGTTGGCAGACGACTGTAACACTTCGGGAACACTCCTGGAATAGAGTCTAGCGTGTAGCGGTTCTCAAACCGTTGACCCACCGATAATTTTTCAGGCTCATCTCATCTCGACATCCGTTGCATCCCCCCGTTGGATCATCTGATCGGATTACCCGATCAGAGCACAATGCTGTTCTCATGACGTGTTCTCATGACGTGTTCTCATGACGTAATTTCCTAGCCAGAGTTGCATCGCCATCCCAACACTGGTTGAACCGATGCACCGTAACCCTTCGCATTCCCCTTGGTAAAGAGGGCTATGGGCTATGCCTGCTGGTTCTTCCTTGGAGAGCGTTAACGATTGCGATCCGCCAAGCCACGCCAAAATCTTGATCCAGCAAAAAAATCCGAAAACTTGATAGTTTCTGCGGAACTTACCATGCGTAAAATAATTCAGAATAATTGACCTTATCGGGTGATGTAGACCGCTCCATTTCCCTATCGTGTATGTTCCATTTAATTCGTCGCTTACCCCTTGAACACCCCATTAAACCAATGTTGCCTAATCCCATCTCGCGTCTTGTTGTCAAATCGTTCCAACCACTGGTTTTAACTGCCTGTGCTGTGACGGGTGTGGGCTTGGGGTTGTTACCCAGTCTGTCTCCCCATACGGCTAGCTTGGTCTGGATGGCTCCTGCCCAAGCCCAAAGCTTCAGCGATGAACAGATCAAGGACTACGCTAGTGCTTTGATTGAGATCGAGGTTCTGCGCCAATCGGTACGAGCAGAATTGAAGGAAAAGATGGGACCGGATATTCCCAATTTGATGTGCGACAAACCTAACACGTTGGATGATTTCCCGCTGAATGTGCGGGGTGTGGCGAAAACCTATTGTGATCAGTCGAAAAAGATTGTTGAAAAGTACGGTCTGACCACGGAGCTATTTAACAAAATCACCATTGATTTGGGTGGGGATGCAGCATTGCGGAAACGGATTCAGGATGCGATGCGGCGTTAGGTGGCTGGTAACCGTTCACATCCCCCCATAAGACAAAGTGTTGCGGGCTACGCCCGCTGGTTCCTCCCCTGACGGGGAGTGAACGGTTATGGTGGCTGAGTTCAAGCTAACGGCTAAGAGGGTGTTTTAAGTTGATTTTTCGTGCGCGGGACGCACGAAAAATCAACTGTCTAGATACCGTAGGTTGGGTTTTGCCGACTACCAAATTGGTTTAGCCAGGAACCCAGATTTGTCAGTGCCATTCAGTCCGACTGAAAATCTTGTAAGGTTGAAAGGTTGATCAGAACTGTTTTTTGACCAGCTATTCTTCTTGACCAGCTATTGAGAATTAGGACGAGAACGCGATCGCCGATGTCTACCAATCAAGCCGTAACCGATTTACCACCTTCGGATTTAGCTAGTGCTGACCTGTCTCATGTCCCTGTCGTAGATGTTGTCAGCTTGGACGATCAACTGTCCAAACGCTTCATCGAGCTTGATCCAGCAGGCTACTTCATCATTTATTTGGATCGGGAGGCGGGGCTGATCTGCGCCAAACATTACACGAATGTGATTAATGACAAAGGGTTGGCCTGCGATCCAGCCACGGGCAAGCCTTTGCCGACCAAGGGCAAAGTGGAACGCACCCCTACCGCCATCTTTACGGGCAGAACGGCCAAAGAAATTTGCATCCAATTGTTTGAACAAACCCACCCCTGTCCCCTCACCCGTTTCGAGCACGCGGCGTATTTGGGGCGGGAATTTATGCGAGCCGACTACGCCCTTCGCAACGGACTGGACTACATCCAAGACTAACTCACCGTTTGACTTGCCGATTCCCCATGCCCCATCTCCCGCCGACCCATCCTGGTCTATGCGAGAATAGGCGATGGCCATATGGGACAGAGGAGACGACTACCGTGAAGTTAGTCATTCTGGGTGGACCGGGAGCCGGAAAGGGGACGCAGGCTG
>CAZJZR010000462.1:2560-4024 GCA_964550475.1 uncultured bacterium | reverse complement strand
AATTTGGAACTACAGAACTTGGAGTTAGGCATCGAGTTGGAGACTGCGGCGATCGCCCCACCCCCTCCCTCCGGCTCAGACCTTCCCCCAACCACTGTGGAACCCGCCGCCTCTCCCGATCCGCAACCCGACCTACCGCCATCGGAATCCGGCTTTTTACCCGTCCTCCGCAACCGCAATTTTCTAGCCTTGTGGAGTGGCCAAGTCTTCTCCCAACTGGCCGACAAAGTTTACCTGGTGCTGATGATTGCCCTGATCGATACCCGCTTTCAGACTGGGGATCAGTCGATTAGCGGTTGGGTATCATCGATCATGATTGCCTTCACGATTCCGGCGGTCTTGTTCGGGTCAATTGCCGGAGCCTTTGTAGACCGCTGGCCGAAGCGGATTGTCCTCGTCGCCACCAACCTGCTGCGCGGCTTACTGGTGTTGGGGTTACCGTTTTTCCTCTGGATCTCCAGCAACCACATGGCCACCGCCAGCATTCCCTTGGGTTTTGTGATTCTGTTGGGGATTACGCTGCTGGTGTCTACCCTGACCCAGTTCTTTGCCCCGGCTGAGCAAGCCGCCATTCCCTTACTCGTGGAACCGCGCCATCTGCTCTCCGCCAACTCCCTCTACGCCACCACCATGATGGCTTCGGTGATCATCGGGTTTGCGATTGGCGAACCGACTTTGGCGATCGCTGACACCGCCCTGTCGCACCTGGGACTGAACAGCGGCAAGGAATTGGTCGTGGGTGGCAGTTACTTAATCGCAGGCTTAGTGCTGCTGCTGTTGCGAACGAATGAAAAAAATACCAGCACCGAACACGAAGCTCCCCACATTTTCCAAGACCTGTGGGATGGCGTGCGCTACTTGGGGCAGAAAAAGCGCGTCCGTGCCGCTCTGGGTCAGCTCATTGTGCTCTACTCCATCTTTGCCGCCTTGGCGGTGCTGTCGGTACGGATGGCGGAAGTGATTCCCGAAATCAAATCGTCCCAATTTGGCTTCCTGCTCGCAGCGGGTGGTGTGGGCATGGCCTGTAGTGCTGCCATCATTGGCCATGGCGGCCACGAAGTCTCCCATTCCCGCTGGAGCTTCTACGGTTCGATTGGCCTGGTGTTTGCCTTGGCTGGCTTAGGGCTGTTTGGACAACATCTTTGGCCTGCCCTGGTACTGATCGCCTGCATTGGCGGTTTCGCCGCCTTAATTGCCATCCCGATGCAAACGCTGATTCAGCAGGAAACGGCGGAGGAAATGCGGGGGAAGGTGTTTGGCTTGCAAAATAATGTGGTGAATATTGCCCTCAGCCTGCCCTTGGCTCTGGCCGGAGTGGCGGAAACCTTCTTTGGCTTGCGGGTGGTTTTTCTGGGATTAGCCACAGTGGCGATCGCAGGCAGCTTAATAAGCTGGTATATTTCCTTTACAGGTTCACAAAAATCTTAAAATTACTCAAAAAAATTGAGTAATATTGCAGGTGGA
>CAZJZR010000462.1:0-2460 GCA_964550475.1 uncultured bacterium | reverse complement strand
AGGTTCACAAAAATCTTAAAATTACTCAAAAAAATTGAGTAATATTGCAGGTGGAATGATATTAGGGGTAATTCCCTGATCCTTCCTAATTTCTTGATGATTTTGGTTTATTTTTCAATTGGTTTCCAGGGTTGTCACGTTTGACTCAGTAACCATTCACTTCGACTCTCTGCCTACGCACGGGTCAAGCATTCACGGAATCCTGGTGAACCGTAATAATCTATAACAAGTTGTTAACCTAACTTAATAAATTAACCAGTGCACCGATCAACACATTGGCATGGGCGTTTTGCTGACTCCTTGGGGATGCAACCGCGATCGCGGCTCAACGTTAATTGAGCGCACCCTGATGCCATCAGCGGTGCTGCGACTGGTGGATGGGCTGATACCGCAGCCGTTTCCATGCAAGTAACCTCCATTAACACTCCATTGGCTATTCATTTATTTGGTCAATCTGAATGCATATCGCTTGGTTAGGGAAAAAATCACCGTTTTGCGGCAACGTCACCTACAGCCGAGAAGTGACCAACGCCCTGCTGGATCGGGGCTACAACGTTAGTTTTCTCCACTTCGCCCAAGAAGACTCCGAGGAAGAGGCACGTCGGGAAGAGGGCGAGGTGCCCATCCCCTGCCTGTATAAGTCCCAGATTTATACGATTCCCTCGTTTAAGTCCAGTAAGGTATTGGCGGAATCTCTGCGCCAACTCCGCCCTGATATTGTCCACGCCTCCCTCACCCTGTCCCCGCTGGATTTTGTCCTGCCGGAGATTTGTGAGGAACTGAATCTACCCCTCGTGGCGACCTTCCATCCGCCATTTGACCGCAAGTTGCGAAATCTCACCTCTGGGACGCAGCACTTGATGTATCAGCTTTATGCCCCGTTTTTAGCCAACTATGACAAGGTGATTGTGTTTTCCCGCATCCAGCAGGATTTGTTGGTGCGGTTGGGGGTGCCGATTGAACGGGTGGCGGTGATTCCCAATGGTGTCGATACGGAAAAGTATTGCCCCGGTTTCTCTAGTTTTAAGGCGGAGCTGGGCTGCGATCGCCTGTTCGTTTACCAAGGCCGGATTGCGTTGGAAAAGAACGTGGAACCAATGCTGAAGGCGTGGAAAAAAGCCAACATGGGCCCCGGTTGCCAACTGGTGATGGTGGGCGATGGCCCCCTCACGTCCTCGCTGAAAACCTTCTATGGTGCCGAATCGGGCATCACGTGGCTGGGATTTGTCGGCGATGAAGCCCGGCGGATTGAAATCCTTCGCAGTGCCGATGGCTTTATCCTGCCGTCGTTAGTTGAAGGGTTGTCCCTGTCCCTATTGGAAGCGATGTCCTGCGGTGTCGCCTGCTTGGCCACCGATGCCGGAGCCGATGGCGAAGCCCTGGAAGGTGGAGCCGGAATCGTCCTCGACCCGCGCCGCGTCCTCTCCCAACTCCGCACCCTCCTGCCCATCTTCCACGACCAGCCAGAACTGTCCAGCATCATGGGCTTCAAAGCCCGTCAGCGGGTGCTAGAACGCTACACCCTCAGCCAAAACATCACCCAAGTCGAAGCCTTGTATGCCAAACTGGTGCGATCAAAGCAGCGGTTGAGTTATGTGTAAATTATGGGTAATGGGTGATTGGTAATAGGTAATAGGTGATTGGACAATCCACCCGTTGGCTGAGCGAAGCCGAAGCCAGCGGGTGGATTATGCGTAGTTACAAGGCCATATTTTGGTGTAGACCAAAGGGCGTGCCTTGAGCGTAGTCGAAAGGTACGACCGCCGCAATCCGCTTACACCTTGTCGGATACCACCACGCCAACAATCTCAAGGCACCTCGAAAAATAACTTCCTGCGCTCCTAAGCAGTGTTATCCCCTCAGTTGGGGCAGTTGAACTGCCCCCATCCCGCTATTACCCATTACCCATTACCTATTACCAATCACCCATTACCTATTCCTCATCTACTTCACTCGCCACTGATGGGAATGGTTGCCGCAGCAGGGCGGGGCCTTGGGACGTGCCGAGCCGGGTTGCTCCAGCGATAATTAAATCCACCGCTTGTTCCACGGTGCGGATGCCGCCTGCCGCTTTGATGCCGATGCGGTCTTTGGTGATTTGTTTCAGTAAGCGCACATCCTCCACCGTTGCGCCACCATACCATCCGGTACTGGTTTTAAGAAATTGTACGCCTGCATCCATACAAACTTCCGCCGCCAGTCGTTTTTGGTCATCGGTGAATCGACTAGTTTCCAAAATGGCTTTCACCGTTTGCCCAGTTTCCTGGCAGATTTCGGCCATTTCCCGATGGATTTGATCCAAATTGCCGACTTTCAACCAGCCCTGGTTAATCACCACATCCAATTCTGTCGCGCCATTGTCCACCGCTTCACAGGCTTCATACAGTTTTGTGGCTGAGGTGGTGGCTCCGGTGGGAAAGCCAATCACCACACACACGTTGGGGCGTTTACCATGGAGAA
>CAZJZR010000461.1:0-4041 GCA_964550475.1 uncultured bacterium | reverse complement strand
ACCAAAAAATCATTAATCGCCACCCGATAGGCGCGATCGCCCACCAGCGGTTTGCCCTGAACCAACCATCGCCCCGCCGCATCCTGGGACACATTCGCCGTTTGCAAATAGCCACCATTACCGCGATTCGCCTGCCCCTGCTCCAGCACCCGTTGCAGCAACGCCCCCTGCATCCGCACCTCCAGCACCTGCCCGCCAAACGGCAAAATCCGGATCACATCGTATTGCGTCACTGTGCCGGGGGGAATGACATCATCAATCCGAATCGAGCCGCCATTAAAAATCGCCAACTCCGCCTCTGGCACCGTTTGCAGCATCGCCTGACCAATCAAATCCGTCAACGCCGTCGCCCGATTCCGCACACTGGCTTCCAGCCCATCCAACGCTTGCGTCGTCACCGCCACCGTTTGCCCTGGATCAAACCCACCCGCTCGGAACGCCGCAAACCCACGCTCTAGCCACTCCTGCACCACCGCCTCCGTTTGCGGTTCCGCTGGCAAGGCATCGGTAATCGCCGTCAGTTGGGAAGCGATCGCCAAGCACTGGGTCACCGTGTCATAGCGCAACGTATGCACATACACCGTCCGCACATTGGCATCCGCCTTAAAAATCGGCACCCCCTGATCGGGGCAACGGGCTGGACGGGAGCGCGTCACCAACCGCCATTGCTGGATATTTTCGTGTTCATGCCCACCCAAAATCAGGTCAATTTCCGGCACCGTCGCCGCCAGGGTTTGATCCTCTGCCAAACTCAGGTGGGTCAACGCCACCACAATATTCGCCCCCTGTTGCCGCAATGCCTTAGCTTGAGTCTGCGCCGCCTGAATTGGATCGCGGTAGCCCACATAGCTGGCCGGATTGCTGCCCAACGTCACCCCCAACAATCCCAATTTGACCGTCGCGCCCCCCTTGCCCTTCACCGTCAGCAGTTGGCTCAGGGGCACACCGGGAAATGGTTTACCCGTCGCATCGGTGACATTGCTAGAAATCCAGCCAAATTTCGATTCCTGCAACCGTTGCCGGAATTGGGCTTCCGAAATATCAAACTCATGGTTGCCAAAGGTGGCATAGTCCAGACCCAACGCATTCAACACCGCCACCATTTGCTTCCCAGCGAGGCGATCGCCATCCACCTTGGCCGTCCCCAAGGCCGACGGGCTAAACAGATCGCCCGCCAAAACCGTCAGCGTGTTGGGATTGGCTTGGCGTAACCGTTGCCGCAACGTCGCCACCCGCACCAATCCGCCACTTTTCCCCCCCGCCACGGGCGTAATTTCATAGACATCATTCAAGTGCAGCAGCGTGATATCAATCCGTTCCGCCCACGCCGATCGCGCCCAACCCACCTCCAGAGCCAACGTCAGGCTGAGGCTGAGGCCGATCAATGGCATAACTGTGGTGCGGAGTGCCGCCAAGGATTGGGCAGAGACAGGCCAACGCAGCCGATTGATAGCGGAATGATCGATAGCGGAACATGGACGACGTGGAGCCATAGACGCAGTTATTGAGACATCTTCAAATCATCATGATTAATCGGAGCAATCAAAGAGTTATTAGCCCGCACTATACAGGAATAGGGACTTCTGCTTCGATTTTTCCGATAATCAGTTTGAAAGCCTTCAGTCACTTTGACCCGCAACCAAGTTTGGCCATTTTGAATTGAGATCGCATTATCATCGCGACTGGTGAGATCAGATTGGATAATCGAACCATAACTGAGACTCACTTCAGGCTTATCGTTAGCTGTTCGTGCTCGACAATTTAACCCTTTAGGATCCTTATCTATGACCAGCCAATAAAGCTGTTGAAAAGATCCCCTGTTACCGGGTACTTTTGTTGAGTGGAAATTCCCCTTCTTATCAAAGGTTGGTACATCGGCTCGTTGACCAAAAGCCGGATCGGCGAAAAGCGTTGAGCCGAGTATTATGACTAAGGTTTTAGCGAGTGCGAATTTAACGAGTGCAAATTTGGCAAGTTGCATTACATCACTCAAGTCGAACTTTAAGTTTTCATCATCAAAATAGAACCTAGTTGCCTAGATCAGGGAGATTTTTATGTTTAATTAACCAAGCCGCTCTGGGGCGATAACCGCTCAAAATCTCAACCGCCAAATACGTTGCCTTCAAACATCCTTTAAGCCGCGATCGCTGCCTCCAATTGTCCATCTGCAACTGGCTCACCATTGTTCGGCGACTGGCAGATTTGCGATTGAATCGGAATCTGAATAATAAATTCCGTCCCATCTCCTGGTTTCGAGAAACACTCTAATTGGCCACCGTGTTTTTCCACCACAATTTGGTAACTGATTGATAAGCCCAACCCTGTGCCTTTACCCACAGGTTTCGTCGTGTAAAACGGGTTAAAGATTTTCTCACGTACCGCCTCCGGCATCCCCATGCCATTGTCTTTAATGCGGATCAAAATTTTAGGAATGTTGGCATCAGTGCCATTCCCATTGGAGTTTCCCGTATCCTCTGACGGCAACACCATTTCTGTCGCCACGGTAATCGCGGGTTCTTCAACCCCATCAAGGGCATCGATCGCATTGCTCAAAATATTCATAAACACCTGATTCAATTGCCCCGGATAGCACAACACCGCTGGCAAATCATCATAAAACTTGTGAATTTGAATTGGATTGCCCAAGGCATTGGCTTTCAGGCGACTCTTGAGAATTAACAGCGTATTATCTAAGCCTTCATGCAGATTCGCCGTTTTCATATCCGACTCATCAAGCCGGGAGAAATTCCGCAGCGAGATGACGATTTGACAAATGCGCTCCACACCCATCTTCATGGAAGCTAACAAATTCGGTAAATCTTCAGTCACAAAGTTCAAATCAATCGCTTCTTCCATGGTTTGAATATCTGTGACAGGGTGGGGATAATGCTGCTTATACAACTCCAATAAATCTAGTAAATCTTGAATATAATCACGGGCATAGTTGATGTTGCCGTTAATAAAGTTCAAGGGATTGTTGATTTCGTGAGCTACACCCGCTACCAATTGCCCCAGACTCGACATTTTTTCATGTTGGACTAATTGCGCTTGGGTTTGCTGCAATTTCTGTAAGGCTTCTGCCAAATATTGGGCTTGGGCTTGAGCCGCCAGAGCCGTAGAGCGGGTTTGGGCAAACAGTTCCGCTTGATCAATGGCGATCGCTAACTGATTGGTAATTCCCTCCAACAGTTGCACTTCGCGACTGCTCCATTCACGCCCCGCATCACTACGGGTACAAACAATCGCACCCAGTTGCCCCGAATAGGTTTTGAGCGGCAGTAATAGCTGAGAACAAATGCCTTGCTCCAGCAAAAATTGTTGGGTATTGAATGATAAATCCTCAGCTTGGTCAATCTGATCAATTTGCAAAATCGACAACTGCGCGATCGCCTGCGATAACATCGCCACATAATCATCCTGGTTCAGTTGTAAACTGTGCCGTTCTGGATGTTTCGCTTCATGGGTAATGGCGAGGGAAAAGTTGTCACCAGTTGGCAAACACCAAACAAAATAACAATAATCCGCTTGGATTAACGTCCGCACTTCTTCTACCACAATTTTGAGAATCGTATCCAGATCAAGAGACTTGCGAATTTGATTAGCCAAATTAAACACAATCGACTCTTGATGACTCAAGGATTCACATTCAACAAATTGCTTTTGCAGATAGTCAAAATCATGGCGCATCCGCTGAAATTGCAACGCATCCCGTTTTAATTCCAGTTGTGCCATGACTTGATGGCTCAGAATTTGTAACTGCCGAATTTGTTGATCCGTCAGTTGTCGGGGTTGATAATCCACTACACACAAGGTACCCAGCGCAAAACCATCCGCATTAATCAAGGGTGCCCCTGCATAAAATCGCAGATTCGGATAATCCACCACTAACGGATTGTTAACAAATCGGGGGTCATCTAACGCATCTGGAACCACAAACACATTCGATTGTTGAATGGCGTGGCTACAAAAAGCGACATAACGCGGCGTTTCAGCAATATTAATCCCAACTTTCGACTTAAACCATTGCCGATCGCGATCGAC
>CAZJZR010000460.1:0-4063 GCA_964550475.1 uncultured bacterium | reverse complement strand
CAAGGATCGCAGAACCCATCCAGTAATGCTTTCGCAGTTAGAGTACGGATACTAACTTGATTTGTTATTACACTTATCCAAAACCTGATCTTGATCTTTGGTCTAGCCCGTATGAATGGCAACTAGTGAAAATTGTCAATTACCTGAGTAATGGGTTATTCGGGAAAGTAAGTTTAGAAGTTGGAGGGTGTGATGATTGTTCAATCCCATTCACGTTCTTATCATGCGCTTACTGACCACGAAATCGTAAAAAGCTTCGGCAGCAGCGCAGAAAGCGGCTTAACGCCTGAGGAAGTCGCTCGTCGTTATGAGCAGCATGGCTGGAATGAGTTGCAGTTTAAGCCCGGAAAACCTGCGTGGTTAAGGTTCTTGCTGCAATTTCATCAGCCACTCCTCTATATTTTGCTGCTGGCTGGAGCCGTTAAAGCGTTTTTAGGTTCCTGGACGAATGCCTGGGTAATCTGGGGGGTGACGCTGATTAACGCCATTATCGGCTATGTACAGGAAGCTAAGGCAGAAGGGGCGATCGCCTCTCTCGCCAAAGCCGTCACCACTGAAACCACTGTTCTGCGAGAAGGGCAACCGCTGCGGATTCCCTCACGGGATCTGGTACCGGGGGATTTAGTGGTGTTGACATCGGGCGATAAAGTTCCGGCAGATTTGCGGTTGCTGCGAGTTCGCACCTTACAGATCGATGAATCTGCTCTGACCGGGGAATCCGTTCCGGTTGAAAAATCTGTCCAGGTGCTTCCAGCAGAGACTCCCCTTGCCGAACGGCGCAATATGGCTTACGCAGGTAGTTTTGTCACGTTTGGGCAGGGACAGGGCATCGTCGTCGCGACTGCCAATGCCACTGAAATGGGGCAGATTTCGCGATCGATGGAAAATCGGGTTAGCCTCACCACACCCCTGACCCGGAAGTTTGAGCAATTCAGCCGTACTCTGCTCTACATTATTTTGCCCCTGGCGACCTTCACCTTTGCAGTGGGGTTGGGGCAGGGAGGCTCCTGGATTGATATGTTTGAGGCGGCAGTCGCCCTGGCAGTCAGTGCGATACCCGAAGGTTTACCTGCGGTTGTAACCATCACACTGGCGATCGGCGTCAACCGGATGGCAAACCGCAACGCCATCATTCGTAAACTACCAGCGGTGGAAGCGTTGGGCAGTGCCACGGTAATTTGTTCCGACAAAACCGGGACGTTGACGGAAAACCAGATGACGGTTCAGGCAATCCACGCAGGGGGACAACCCTATCGCGTCAGCGGCGGGGGCTACAGTCCCAAAGGCGACATTACCCAGGTCAGCAACGGCAAGGAGATGGGGCTGGATGCGGCGGAACTTCCCCCTGCCTTAGCCCAGTGTTTGACGGCAGGGGTTCTCTGTAACGACTCCCAGCTTCAACAAACAGGGACCGATTGGACGGTAGTGGGCGACCCAACAGAAGGAGCCTTGATTGCCGTGGCGGAAAAAGCAGGGCTGAGTCAGGCTGGACTTACGACTGACACCCCTCGCATGGATGCCATTCCCTTTGAGTCTGAGTATCAGTACATGGCAACGCTGCACGATGCTCAACCGCGAATGATCTATGTGAAAGGATCAGTGGAAGCGTTGTTGCGTCGGTGTAGCTGGATGCTGGATGCCCAGGGAGAGGCGATCGCCCTCGATGCTACCCAGATCAAACAAGAAGTCAATGATATGGCAGGACAGGGGCTACGGGTGCTGGCATTTGCCCAAAAGACGGTATCGGTACAGCAACATGCCATTGATCATGAAGATATTGCCACTGACCTCGTGTTTCTAGGACTCCAAGGCATGATTGATCCACCCCGTCCAGAGGCGATCGCTGCCGTTCATGCCTGCCAGTCCGCCGGGATTCAAGTCAAGATGATCACAGGCGATCACATTGCCACCGCACGGGCGATCGCCCAACGCATGGGAATTCAAACCAGCTCAGGGGTTGTCGCTTTTGCTGGGCAACAGTTAGCCCAAATGAATGAGTCAGAGATTCACAATGCTGCCGTCGAAGGATCTGTCTTTGCCAGAGTCGCCCCGGCACAAAAGCTGCAACTGGTGGAAGCACTCCAGTCCAGAGGCAATATCGTCGCCATGACGGGAGATGGGGTGAACGATGCCCCAGCACTCAAGCAGGCGGATATTGGTATTGCGATGGGCAAAGGCGGTACGGAAGTTGCCCGCGAATCCGCTGACATGTTGTTGACCGATGATAATTTTGCTTCCATCAAAGCGGCTGTGGAAGAAGGGCGCACGGTTTACCAGAATTTGCGAAAGGCGATCGCCTTTCTCCTGCCTGTGAATGGAGGAGAATCCATGACCATTCTAATCAGTGTTCTGTTGGCACGGGAGTTGCCGATTCTATCCCTACAAGTGCTCTGGCTGAATATGATCAACTCCATTACCATGACCGTTCCCCTCGCCTTTGAACCCAGATCTCAGGGCTTGATG
Source organism: uncultured bacterium (assembly GCA_964550475.1). Classification (GTDB taxonomy): domain Bacteria; phylum Cyanobacteriota; class Cyanobacteriia; order CAIUCS01; family CAIUCS01; genus CAIUCS01. Next base: position 1,600 of record CAZJZR010000460.1, on the reverse strand, counting down.
CAACAACCACCCCGCAACCCCAACGAACCGTTGCTCACCCAGAAATTATTATGCCGAATCGTCGCTGTTTCATTATTTAACTGGGTTCTGATTTTCGGGATGTTTGAATGGGCTCAATCCACAACAGATAATATTGCTGTCGCCCGCACCATGGCCATTCAATCCCTTGTGGCAGCACGCATCATCTACCTGATCAGTATCAGTCAATTGGGAACAAGTTTAATCGCCTATGTGCGCCGTCAATCCACATCCATCACAACTGCACCGATCTTAATGGTGGGTATTGTTGCGGCTGTTGTCCTGCAAATTGTGTTTAGCCAGTGGTCGGTGATGAACACGCTCTTTGAAACCGCACCGCTCACCTGGAATCAATGGTTAATCTGTTTATTGCCAATGGTACCAATGGTGCCGTGGACAATTTTTGCGAATGCGATTGACCCGCCTTCCAGCCAAAGATGAAGTATCTGGATCAGGTCTTCAAGGTCTTCAGCCATCAATACTTAATTCTTGGACACGCTTATGTTTCAGAAAATTCTAGTTGCAATGGACAGTACACCTACAGCCCAAGCTGTTTTTACAAAGGCTGTTGCTTTAGCCCAAGCAATGAACGCTAGTCTCATGGTGTTACATGTATTGTCTGCGGAGGATGAAGGTAGTCCGGGTTGGCCTCTGGGCATGGTCGAGGGTAGTGATCAATCAGGGACATCTCAAGAAACCCCTATGTTCTTCTCAGTTTATGATGAGATCAATTGGGAAGCCCATCGGCGGCAGTGGCAGCAATATGAGAAGGAAAGCCGTGAGAAATTCCAACCCTACAGCGAACAAGCGATCGCGATGGGGATCAAGACCGAATTCACTCAAATTCCAGGCAAGCCTGGTCAAGTAATCAAGAAAATAGCACAAACCTGGAAAGCCGAGTTGATTGTGATGGGAAGCCGGGGTCGTACAGGGCTGAGTGAGCTGATCTTAGGCAGTGTGAGTAATTATGTCATGCACCATGCACCCTGTTCAGTACTCATTGTGCATTCTTAAACGCTAACGCTCCAGCGAGATAGGGTCAGGGTATCACCCTCCTTTTAAAACCATTCATGCTGTAGGCTGGGGGACTAACGAGTTACTGTTGCTAATACTTTTTCAATCGGGTCAATCAGATTGAGCCACCCCAATCAAATTCTACAACGAATCGTTAGGAGCTATATAGCCGCTTGCGGTGGAGTGGGCTATGCCCACTCCACTCAACCCCTTAATCAGTAGGATCTTGCGCTACTTGGTCGCACCTCATAAATATGAAAACCGCTATAGTGAAGGCTAATCGGGTCGAGGAGGGTATTTCTCCCTCCCTTCCCACACCACCTGCCATGCGGTTCCGCAACAGGCGGTTCATGAAGACGCGCAAACAACCCTAATGGTTTACGTATAGCCTTGGACTTTCATCCAAAGACTACTAATCTGCCCTCTAATCAATTCAATTACCTATCACCAATTACCGATCACCAATTACCAATTAGCCAATCGTTTACAAAATCTCCCGTCCCATTTCCGGTTGCAGCACCTCTGGAATCCGCACCGTGCCATCGGCCTGTTGGTAATTTTCCAAAAT
>CAZJZR010000459.1:0-4066 GCA_964550475.1 uncultured bacterium | reverse complement strand
AAATAACTCCTGCATCAACAGGATCGTCCGTGCCGCGCTCGCCTGTTGGAAGATCTCCGTCAAGCCGTCCTTAATCCGGGTGTAGTCGCGTCGGCCCAGGCAAGGCTGAATGCAGCAATGGAAATCCCAACCGCCCAAGTGCAAGACCGCAAACATTAAATGGGTCGCTTCCCAAGTGATGTCGGAGGTGAGTTGCAGTTGGCCTATGGCTAAGGTCAGGCTACCCAACCGCTGAAGTTGGTAATCCACCTGATGGATGGTGTAACAGTAAAACCGCTGCTCTTGGGCATAGGTGGTGAACAGAGAGCTGATGGCATAGTGCGCCGCCACCTGACGCAGGCTAATTTGGGAGGTCTGCACCAATTGACGATACACTGCCGCCCCATCGCCATACTGCTCCACATTGCTGGGGGCATCGGTGAGCCGCTGGATAAATTCTGCCTCCAGCCGCACTCCGGTGACATCTCCGGCCAATTCCAACGCCCGTGCCGCATAGCGCAGGACTTGGGTGCCCTCTGGTCGCGACAGTTCTTCAAAAAACCAGCCGCAACTGGTGTACATCAGCAAAGCATGGCGTTGCATTTCCAACAGTCGCAGGGCATCCACCTGTTCCTCGGCAGTCAGGGTGTGGGTGCAGTGATCCTCCAAAAAGCGACTAATCACCGCTGGGTGGCGACTTTGGATCACCTGGATATAATCATTCCGCGTTTGCCAGGGATCACGGAATAACCGCAGCCCTTCCATCTCGTACACGGCGATCAGTTCATCCCGCAGCCAGTCCAGGCTGTCCCGCAGCGGTCGCCGCCATTTTTGATGCACAGTGGGACTGCCACCGCAGCCGCAGTCATCTTGCCAACGGTCTACGCCATGGGCACAACTCCAAGCGGTGACGGGCTTGAGTTGCACTTCCCATGTGGGCGGGCTGAGGCTGAGGTAGTGGGCAAAGTTGGTGACCGTCCACCCTTGGCGGGGGAATTCTTCCACAAAGGCATAGGCCAAGCTGCGTTCGACACCGTGCTTGTGGTGGCCGAAGGTTTCGCCATCGGTGGCCACGGAGATCAGTTGGGCGGGACGGTGATCCCCGCGCACCGCAAGGCCGAGGCGACTGGCAAAGTTGTGGGAGCTATACAGGACTTCGCCAAAGCCCATATCACGGGAGATCGGGCCGTCGTAGAAAAAGATGTCAATGTAGGGCAGGTGGCTGCTGCTGCTAGTGTCCGGTGGTTCGGTGGGGGGACGCAGGAAACAGCGATAGGGACGGGTGGTGTCGATTTGCCCCCCGCCCACGCCATGCCATTCGGGGCTGGGGTCGTGGTCGCTGGGGAAGGGGCGGCAGTATTCGGCTTGGGAGGGTGCCAGGATGATGAATTTGATCCCTTCGGCAATTAAGACTTCTAGGGTGGCGTAGTCTACGGCGGTTTCGGCCAGCCACATGCCTTCGGGATCACGGCCAAAGTGGGCGCGGAAGTCGGCTTTGCCCCAGCGGACTTGGGTGATTTTGTCGCGCTGGTTGGCGAGGGGCATGATGATGTGGTTATAGACTTGGGCGATCGCGTTCCCATGGCCATTTAACCGTTCACTGCTGCGGCGATCGGCTTCGACGATCCGGTTATAGACTTCGGTATCGTACCGCTCCAACCAGTTCATCAACGTCGGGCCGATGTTGAAGCTGAGGTATTCGTAATTGTTGACGATGCCGACGATTTCGCCTCGGTCGTTGAAGATGCGGGCAAAGGCGTTGGGGCGATAGCATTCGTGGTAAATCCGCTCGTTCCAGTCGTGGAAGGGCGCAGCACTGGGTTGCAGTTCAATCGCATCCAAGTAAGGATTTTCCCGTGGCGGTTGATAGAAGTGGCCGTGGATGGTGACGTAAACGCCTGTGGCTACGTCCAAAGCCGTGGGTTGGCGATCGCTCAAGTCACCGTCCTGTTGGTTGAAATTGCTGTGGTCTGTCCCGAATGATTGGCGATCGGGGTCTGGAAAACTGTTCCCAGACAGCGATGATCGGGAGGGATTTTTGGCAAAGGTCATGTAGAGGAATGGCCAATCTGGAGGAGGAAAAACTGACACAGACAGGCTCGCTCCATCATAAAACAGCGATTTTGATCCCTCCTACGATCCCCTCAAACTTAAGTTTGATTTAAGGTTTAGCGGTCTGACCTGGATGATTCACAGCCATTCCACCATTGCCTGCAACCTGGCTATAATTTGGCTGTAATTTGGCTGCAATACCTGCCCGAAGGGTAGGAAAAATCGACTGTCCGGATAGGTGACAAGCGTGAAAATAACCCCAATCACATGGTAGGGGCGAACGGCAGTTCGCCCTGTCCGCTGGGAGTATGTGAACAGTTACCCTAGGTTTACATTAAGTATCTTGAAAAGTTTTTGATCCCCGCTGAATCCGTTCTAGGGAATTGCTATACCTAAATAGAGGCTAACTGGATCGCCTAACATTCCCTGTCCGAAGCACGTTCACGCATTTGGGTGCTTGGTCGTACTCGTGCGTGGGTAACAGACAGGCTAACCGGTAGATCTGGGTTACACGGTTGGATTGTTCACGGTTGGATTGTTAGTGTTGCCAGCATTCATCCTGGCTGGTGGATAACCGCAGTGGATAACCGCAGTTATCTGGTGGTCTGAATGAACAAGTCTGAATGAACAAGTCTGAATGAAGAAATCTGAATGAACAAGGACTGTAACCTCGCTATACGCCACTGTGATTAGCGGTTAGCGTGTCACCGTTCACTCCCCTGATGGGATCTGACCGGATGGGATCTGAACAGTTACGTTAGGGTCTGGTTTCTTCATTATTTCAACGGAATTGGTTAATAACCTCTGAATTAAAGTGATGACGGCAGTAGATTACCGCACAAGTCACCGATGGGGCATAACTAATTCACCATGATGGCTGCTGGTTGGCCGTATTTTTACTTCCATAGTCCATACATAGTCCATCGTTACCGACACAGTTCCCTAGACAGTCACGCAACCGTTGATTCGGCAGGCATCTGATGCTGATTGGCTGGATCGGGCATGGGGCTGATGGGTTGTCGGTGATAGAGACAGGGTGGTTTCTCAGGAAACACACTGGCGGGGTTTTGCATTCATTTTTTCTGAGGTGAGTGATCATCCGGAATGTGATTGCCAGGTTTGATTGCCAGGTTTCAGTGTGTTGAGTCTGATGCTGACCCGGAGATGAATCGAGCGTATTGTCGAGTTGTTTGCCCATCCCATCCCCCGCCGCGCCGCCATGACTTCTCTCCCCGTCCAAATTGATCCCCTCGACAGTCCCCATCCCATCCCCTGGAATTGGGTGTTGGCTAACCAGTCGGAGGTGAATTCACGGGTGCGCTATTACCGTACCCAGTCGTTGATTTCACCCGATGGTCAATATGCGGCCTACAGCCGGATTCAGATGCAGGTGAAGTCGGACTTTACCCGCAGCCGCGTGACAAGTGTGCTGTTTTTGGAAAATTTGCGAACGGGGAACCTGCAAGCGGTGACCGCCTCATCGCCCCTGTCAGATAATCCCTTTAGCACGCCCAAGGGATCGGATTTGCCAGGGACGATCGCCATCCTGATGCCTGTGGCGTGGTCGAGTACGGGCGATCGCATCCTGGCACGGGAGTTTGAATCGTTATTTGGCTCAGATATTGCCTCAGACTATGCGGTGATTTGGGATCGGCAGCAAAACCGCAGCTTCACCACAGCACCGACACGGATTCACTACACCCACGCCATTTTGTTGGGTTGGAGTGGTGCCTATCCCGATCGCGTCCTCTTCCGGGCGGGCAACATTGGCGAAACCGACTGGCCCCTGTGGGCGGTGGACTACAGCGGCCAAACCCTGAATGCGAATGGGGATCAACCGCTCACCTTTGGGCAAGTGGCAACCCATTTGTGGGCAGGCCCTCAGGCCAGTTAAGGAATGTGCAGATTAATAATAGACCTCTTGCACATTGCATGAAAGTCAATTGTTGGGTTGCCAAGATCTCCGCCCTCACCCTTTTCTTGTATGCCCGAAGGGCTTTAAGCCCTCTCCCAAATCTGGGCTACTGTGTATACA
>CAZJZR010000458.1:0-4067 GCA_964550475.1 uncultured bacterium | reverse complement strand
GTGGCGGTGACGGCTTGGTTAAAGTCCGTGTGGACGCGCTGGGTGGCGGGATGGACGAGGGTGGGCAGGGCATCCACGTAGGTGGATTTGAGTTTGGAGAGGGTGCGGTGTTCCAATACCAAGTCCACCACGGGATGATCGCCCTGTAATTTTTCCAGCGTGGCGGCATCGGTGGAGTAACCTGTCTTGGTTTTGCGAGACTTGCGCCGATCCAGGTTGAGTTTTTCAAACAACACATCGCCCAATTGCTTGGGGGAACCGAGGTTGAAGGTTTCTCCGGCGGCTTCGTAAGCGTTTTGCTCGATCGCCGCCAAATCCTGCTCCAACTGCTGGGAAAACTGGTGCAGATAATCCTGGTCAATCCGGATGCCCGTGAATTCCATGTCCGCCAACACGGGTTCCAGCGGTACTTCCACCGTTTGCAACAGGTCGGATAGTTGGGGGTGCGGCTGTAATTCTGACTGCAAGGGAGCCACCAACAAAAAGGTGGTGTAGACATCCATGCCGCAGTATTCGGCGACAACGGGAATACTGAGGTCGGCGATGGTTTTGCCTTTGGGTACGAGGTCGTCGTAGTCTTTGGCACTGATGCCCAAGTAGTGGCGGCTGAGGTCGCTGAGTTTGTGGCTGTTGTCGGGGTTGAGGATGTAGCTGGCCAACATGGTGTCGAACACCACGCCATTTAAGTGAATCCCCTGTTGCCGAAAGATCAGGCGATCGAATTTGGCGTTTTGCAACACCTTGGGATAGGTGGTGGATTCTAAAATCGGGCGCAGGTGATCTAAAACCGTGGCCTTATCCAGGTTAGAGCCAGAGCGGTGACCGAGGGGAATGTAGGCAATGGTGGGCTGGGCGCGATCGCCCCCACTCAACGCATAACAGCAGCCAATCCCCACCAGTTCCGCATCTCGCGGGTCGAGGGCGGTGGTTTCCGTGTCCCAGGCCACGGGCAGGCTGGGGTCAGTACACTGCTGGAGGGCGTGGACTAGCTCCGCCAGTTTTTCCGGCGTGTCGATAATGGTGGGATGAATGGTGATTTGGGAGTCGCGATCGGCTTTGGTGTCCTCCGCACTAAAAAACCACAGATCGCCATCCTCCTCGGAACTGCTGGGCGGCTGATTTGGGCGGGCTTTGTCACTGGCTTTGTCACTGGATACCGCTTCATCCGGAACCGTGCCACCCAGTTGCCGTTGCAGTTGGCGAATCCGGTTGAGGAAACTGCGGAATTCCAATTCCTCTAACCGAGGAATCACCACCTCCGGATCAAAGCCCTGCAAGCGGCAGTGGTCTAACTCCACCTCCAGGGGCACATCTTGCTTAATCGTGGCCATGAACTGGGAGTGGTAGGCCATGTCGCGGCCATCCGCCAGCTTTTGTTTCACCGCCCCTTTCATGCCATCTAGCGCGGCGTAGATCTCAGCTAGGGAACCGTATTGGTTCAGCAGGCTGGCGGCGGTTTTCGCGCCGATGCCGCGCACGCCAGGAATGTTGTCGGAGTTGTCGCCACAGAGGGCTTTGTAATCAACAACTTGGTGGGGGTGTACACCCAATTTGTCATAGACCTCTTGGGGGCCAAATTCACGGGCGATGGGCGTGACAGCGGGTTTGAAGCTGTTACTGAGGTAGAGGACGCTGATGCCTCGGTCAGCATCCACCAGTTGGAAGGAGTCTTGGTCGCCAGTCAAGATTTTGACTTGGTAGCCCAGGTCGCTGCCGCGACGGGCAAGGGTGCCAATGATGTCATCGGCTTCGTACTTTTCGGCGGTGACGATCGCCAGATTCATCGCTTGTAATAGAGCTTGCAGGTTGACCAAATCCGGCACGAAATCTTCCGGGGTTTCTGGGCGGCCTTCCTTGTAGGATTGGTCGGCTTCGTGGCGAAAGGTAGGAGTGCTAAGGTCGAAGGCGATCGCTAAATACTCTGGCTTTTCCACCTCCAACATATCCAGCAAGGATTTGAGAAAGCCGTAGGACACACTGGTGGGGATGCCTGTGGAGGTACGCAAGCCGCCATCCCGCCCCTTGGAGTGGGCGTAGTAGGAGCGAAAGGCCAGGGAGTGCCCATCCACCAAGATGAGTTTGGGGCGTTGTAACAGCGGGGTGTCTGCGGATGTCAAGTCTAAAGCTGCCAAGTCTGAAGCTACCAAATCTGCCGGAATCTCTCCCATTGTAAAGGCTGTTGGAAAACTGTCTGGCGGTTATCGCCCCAAAGCCGTTTCTGCGCCAAGCAACCCCAACTCCTCAATCATGCCAACTAGATCATCATTACTAGATCATAAAGTCGTTATCAAAAGTCGTTAGTCTACCAACAACGGATCGCCCCTACCAAGCAACAACGACAAGCTCAGGTAACGGCAGAGGGACTTTGAAACTCCGCATGTTCCTAATCTCCCCATGTTCCTAATTGGGAGAAGGAGCATTTAAGCACAGGGAATCAGGGGCAGACAATCACCGGAGCAGTTACGCAACCAGTAAAAATCGCTCATCCTCCATTACCAATCACCTATTACCTATTACCTATGTCCCCATTCCCCATCCCTCATTTCCCCCGTGATGCTTGTCACATCTAGCATCCACGACTATCACAGGTGTACCTCTATCCAATACACAAAGACTGTTTGAACTAATCACTGAAGTTATCTTGGAAAAGCCCGATTCTATAAAACAACACAACGGAGTAACCAATACCGACGTAAGGCTGATGGTTCAGTCTCAGCGACGGTTCCATTTCCCGGCACTCCCATCATGACCACTGACGCTTCTGTTGCAATTACCGAGGTTCTCATGCACGATTCTTTAACCACGACACCAGAAATTTTTACGGTTTATCAAGCTGGCAGTACGATTGAGTTACACACGGGATGCGTAGACTATCCCAACTATCGGGTCATTTGCTCCTGTTTGAGTTACGAGAGTGCTTACGAAATCGCCATGTCTTCGGCTCAGTCTAAACAGCTACCCATGATTGACTATGCCACCGTGAGCCACGGATTGTCACAACAGGACTAAAGCGACTATCCTAATGGTTTCTTGCAGTTGCCAAAATTAGTGGATGGCCAGTTGGTCGTGGTCTAGGTACCGTCCATGCCACCCAATTCTGGAGCCAACGAGGATTTTGGAGCAATCAACTCTGACTGAATCAATACGAAAACTGAGCACTATAAATCAACAATGTGATGGATCGACGTGGCAAAAGCAAAAAAAAATTCAGAAAACCAGAAAAAAAGCTGAAATGGGGGGTGACACCCCCCACCCCCATGCGTTATAACTATGTTATGCAGATGCACCCTGATGATTGGGGAGTCACGAAGGTGGCTCTCTTTTTTTTTGCAATTTTTGGGGGCGGCGATCGCCCCTCACCCTCACCCCTGACTCAGTTCAATCACGTTGCCATCGGGGTCTTGGGTGAACAGGGCTAGGCGACCGGACGCACTGGACTGCACCGGCGCACCGTGGGCTAACAGGGTTTGCTTGGCCGCCTCCAGATCCGCCACGGCAAAGGCAACATGGGCATTACGTCCCCACTTTTGCGAATCCTGTAAACTCTGCTGCATCTGGGGTTGCACAATCAAATGAATCTGAAATCCGCCCACCTGATACCAGGTGCCAGCAAAGTTGAGTGCCGTGGTGCTGTCTCCCACTTTGGCGACCCGTTCCACCGTGGGTAAGCCCAATACGCCACCATAGAAATCCTCTGCCCGTTGCAGGTCAGAGACCAAGATCGCCACATGCAGACATTGATCAATTTGGATTGTCATAGATCAATTTTGGATTGTCATAAACCAACGGGTGTAACCGATTGACGGGCTTGCACTTCTAGATAAATCAACAGGGCGTTGATGTCGGCGGGATTGACACCACCAATGCGGGAGGCTTGGCCGATGGTGAGGGGGCGGACATGGCTGAGTTTGTCCCGTGCTTCTTTGGATAGCGTAGCGATCGCCTGATAGTCCAATTCGGCGGGGAGTTTACGGTGTTCCTGACGGGCGATCGCGTCGATTTGGCTTTGTTGGCGGTGCAGGTAACCGGAGTATTTGATGTCGATTTCGGCTCCTTCCCGCTCGGCG
>CAZJZR010000457.1:0-4069 GCA_964550475.1 uncultured bacterium | reverse complement strand
TCATGGCGATCAGATTGGGACTGGCGTGGAACACCGTGGCAAACTTCTCCTCCGATGCTTGCCGTTCCGCTTCTGCCTGTTTGCGTTCGCTGATGTCCCGTGCCACCCACACCACCGTTTCATCGGACAAGGGCGAAATAATGGCCGAGAACCACACCTCTTTGCCGCCAATCATCAAGCTGTATTCCAGGTTTTGCAATGTGCGCTGGGTATCCAGCACTTGGCGAATCTGGGCGATCTGAAACGCGGCTAGGGGTTCTGGCAAAATGTCGTATAAGGTTTTACCCACCTGTTCTTCCGGTGGCGCAATCAAGAGATTGGGATTGGTGGGGGCAATTTTGAGGCAGCGACCGTGGCGATCGTAAACCAGGATCACCTCGCACATGGCCTCAAACAAATGGCCTAATTCGGCAAATTCATGCAACTGTTGGCGAATTCGTTGCATGGCGTGGGCGAGGGTGTCGAACTCGGCAATGCCATTGGTTTCCGCCAGCGGTTGCGGGGCTACGGAGTTTGGGTCAGTGGCGACGAGGGCTTGGGTGGCTAAGTTGAGCCGATGCACCCGTTGACAAATCCAGCGATAGACGACGACACTCAAGCCACTGGTCACCAGCAGTACCCCTAAGCACAGGATCAGGGTGGTGCGTTGGTTCGCTTCGGTTTGGGTGATAAAGTCGGTTTCTGGGATCACCACCACCAGAAACCAGGGATCAGCCTGGGGGCCGTCGATCGGCATGATTTGCAGAAATTGATCCTGATTTTGGAAATTGATTTGAGCGGTGTGGGAATCGGTAATCTGCCGCAGGTTGAGGCTGTGTTGGTGCAGATAGTTCGCTACCCCAACAATCAATGGATTGGGACTTTGGGTGGCCAAAATCCGTTCTGTTTGTGCTTTTTGCACCACAAACAAGTCATCCAGGGTGGAACTGGCGACCAGTCGCTGGTCAGCATCGAGGATGAAGCCGATCCCGGTGCGGCTAATTTTGAGGCTATGCAAAAATTGGCTGATGTCCCACAGGTCTAAATCGGTGGCAAACACGCCAACCAATTGCCGTGGGGCATTCGCGGTTGTGGAGGCTGGGGTTTGGTAATAGGGATAAACGTGGGAAATCCCTAGGGTGGGGGCGTTGAAGTAGCGATAAATCCGTGTCCAGGTGGGTTGTCCAGCCGCGATCGCATCCTGATACCAAATCCGTTGTCGGGGATCATAGGCGTTGCGATCCACGGGCGGCACGGGTAAGCGATCGCCCTGGGCATCCGCTTGGTAGCGATATAAATGATGGTTGGTGCTGGCATCGGCTCGCAGAATTTCAAATGCTGTACCGTCCCGATTCAGCCGCACTGCCACATAGTTGCCGGTCTGACTGCCAAAGGAAATGTGGTTGAACTTCTGCTGTTTGAACAGGCGGTGCAGTTCAACAAAGTACCGTTCTAGGGTGTCTGGGCGATCGGGATCAAGTTGGCCAGTTCTGAGGGCACTGGCGGCCAGTTGATTAATTTGGGTGGGTGTGGCTAAAAAGTCGCGGATGTGGGATTGGACGCGATCGCTCACCTCGGTTTGGATTTGCGCCACCAAGCTGTGAATAGTACGCTGGCCGTTGCGAATTGACCACACCCCAGTTACCCCCACTGCCGCCACCACTTGCAGCACAAACGGTACCACGAGAATCACCCGTAGCGGCAAATTGCGGATTCTGATTAACCGTTGATCAACCACCCTTGTGTAACCTTGCGAACGATCAGCGATCGCCCCTCACTTCATCTCAAACGCTAATCCATTCAAACGCTAATCCATGACAGTGAATCAGTTACATCTATCTAGCTGCTGACGTGGGGACTATGCCCCGATACATTGACCTTAGAGCCAATTTATAAAGTAAATCCCAAGAAGCCTAAACTTCCCATATTGGATGCCTTTGAGATTGTAATCGTTTGGCAAGAGTATTTTCTCAGAAGTCTTTGAATTACAAGGTTTTCAGGCAACTTTTATCAATCAGCATAAATTAGCTCTTAGGTTCGTAACCATTCACATCCTCCTAGGGAAAATGGGTGACAGGCTATGCCCACTGGTTCCTCCCCTGACGGGAACTGAACGGTGACGCTGTAGGCAGGTCAAATGGCTGGAATTGGGGAGGCGAGAGCGGTGCAGAGGTGTGGTCAGCGATCGCGGCATGGCAACTCTGCCGATCTGATGGAAGTCCCTACTGAGAGGGCTTCCTGAAGTTACTTTCTGAAGTTATTTCCTGAAATTATTTACGGTAACTTAGCTGTTGAAATAACCCATTGGAATTAGCGACTGAGTAACTGACGCACAACGCCCATTAACTCATCCGGATGGTAGGGCTTAGTGACATAGGCATCAGCTCCTTGTTTCATGCCCCAGTAGCGATCAAACTCCTCACTTTTACTCGTACACATAATCACGGGAACATCTTGGGTTTGAGGATTTTTCTTGATCCAACGGCATAGTTCATAGCCATTCATCCGAGGCATGACGACATCCATGACCACCAAATCTGGCACACTCGACCCCGCCCCCAGCTTTTCCTGCGCGTCCACACCGTCTGAGGCTTGAATCACCGCGTGCCCACTTTTTCGCAACAAATCTGTTAGCATTTCCCGCAATGTGGGACTATCGTCCACGATTAGCACCGTGCTCATAGTGTGTCTGCCCGTTAAACCTCAGAATAGGTGTCCCGTCAAGTAACCAGCTTGTCCATCCCCGCCGATTGCGGCGTGTGATGGGTCAATTCACCCACACCCATACCCGCGATCGCTGACCTGATCATCCAGTTACCCCTTACTTAACTACTGGGTATCCGCTCCTATCCTGCGAGGGAGACAGGTCAGGGGGGAGGTTTGCTCAGAGATTTGCAAGTTAATAGTTTACCCGTATCTCTCTTGCAGGTACAAGGTCATACCCGATGCCCGCTCTGGATTGATGGGTCTAGTATCTCTTCGCAACTCCTTTAGTTTCTTCCTTAAGTCTTTCAAGTGTGCCCACACAGGCCGTGGATGATTACGTCATAACCCAATCTTTATACCAATTCATTTCATTTCAACAATTTGCCACACCCTGTGTAGAAACAGACTAACTGCTGATTCTATAAGTTAACGTTTTCTCTGGCTAAGCAATTCCCCAGTTAGTAGAATTTACTGTTAATTATGCCCCCATCAGTTCACAGACAACCGCTTTTATCAAAAATCACTGCAAAATTTACGGTATTTATTGGTTACGTATCATCAGTGAAGGTTATATAATTTGCCTCGATTGTGGCCGGAAGGGCTGGGATGGTGGCAGATTCGATCGCTGACATAACCCTTATTCCATGCGGCGATTGACCCAATTCCTAGGATAATCCCGCCGTTTTTCTCGGTGGCTTCACAGGTGAAAACCATAGGTAGAGCTTATCAATTCAGCCCAGTTGCTCGATCGCCGTTGCTAATATCACGGTGCGGCGATATCTCAGTTATGGGTGACGGGCGATCGCCAAGGTGCGGATGCGACTGACACAAAAGACCGTCAGGAATAACAAAAACTGCCCCAGAACAATGGTGGGGCCAGAGGCGAGGTTAAACAAACCCGATGCCACCATCCCGACCAAACTGCTGAGCACCCCAAAGACAAGGGAGAGCAGCATGAAATGGGTAAACCGATGGCTGATCAGTTTGGCGGCAGAGGCGGGAATGACTAAAAACGCATTGACCAGCAATGCCCCTACGGCTTTGATGGAAACGGCGACGGCTAGGGATAGCAGGACCACAAATAGGTAGCGATATAAGCGGACGGGAATCCCCTGAACTTTGGCCACGGAGGGATTGAGGGTCAGCAGAATTTGTTGGCGGAGGGTGAGTGCGAGAAAAATGGCACTGACCACCACCAATGCCAAAATCAAGCCAATATCCGTCGTGTCGATCGCCAAAATATCGCCAAATAACACGCCCATGAGGTTGCCCCGATACCCCTCGATTAGGCTGGTGAGCAATACGCCAACGGCCAGGGCAGTGGACACGGCAATGCTAAAAATGGTGTCGCTCCATAGGGCGGTTTCTTCAATTAGATACAGGG
>CAZJZR010000456.1:0-4076 GCA_964550475.1 uncultured bacterium | reverse complement strand
CAGATTCAGTAGATCGAAAACATAGACATCTGTACTTAGTTTGAGGGTTGTTGTGGGGTCGGCTTTGCCGACCCCACAACAACCTTTTCGATCTACTGAATCTCAGTAGATCGAAAAGGGTTGGGAAAACCAACCCGTACAATTTCATGTGCTGTTCGGTGGTCACCGTTCACTCCCCCAAGGGGGAGTGAACGGTGACGTTCGGTGTATAGGGGCGCGATTGCCGCGCCCTATATTTGGCTACCTGAATGCTGACTGACCTCAACCCAGGGGATCACCCAAGGGGCATACGCTACGGAAAGCAGGCTAAAAAGTAGATGTAGCTTACTTCCCGTAGGCTTGGCTAATGGGGATCTGCAACGACCTGGATGAGTTGGCTTGGATTTGAATGATGGAATCCTTCGATTTCCACCGATTTCCACCTTCTTTTAGCGATCTTGGCTTGCACTTCGGGCGAAGATTGCAGATAATGAAAAGAAAGTGAAAACACTCGCGACCTATCCCTATCCCATCGTGAAATTGGAACCCCCCATGACTGTGGTGCTGCCTTCAGAGACAGCAGTGGCCAATCCAACTACATCCACTTCCCTACCCCTCGCGATCGCGCCCCTAGTTGAAACAGATTTGAATCGGGCAGATCTAGAACAGTTGACGATCGCTCAAGCTGCGGCAACGCGATCGCAGTGGACAGGCTTACAGGTCTTTAGCTCCACATTTGTCACCATTTTTCTGGCGGAGCTAGGCGACAAAACCCAACTAACAACCTTACTGATGGCGGCGGAATCGAAATCGCCGTGGTTGGTGTTTGCTGGGGCGGGTGCGGCTCTAGTTGCCACCAGTTTTCTAGGTGTGTGGGTTGGTTGCTGGTTAGCTAAGCGGATTGCCCCTCGCACGTTGGAGCTGTCGGCTGGAGCGGTGCTGTTACTGATTGCAACCACTTTATTGTGGGATGTATGGCAGGGCTAACCGATTGCGGTTGCAGTCCTGAAAAAGCCCCGACTTCCAGGGGAAATCAGGGCGAGTGTGATTTGTTGTGTGGACTAGTGCTCTGTCAACTTTTGTTTTTAGGGTAAAGTCTGTGGGACTCGACTCTAAAAACTGGCTCTGACGCTCCACTAGTGTGTGTACTGGTTTTTGCTAATCATGAGCGTGGGAGGTCTTCAGAATGGATTGGAGTTTGGTGGGATTGAGCTTTGCGGCAGTGTTTTTGTCGGAACTGGGCGATAAGAGTCAGTTGGCTGCGATCGCCCTCGGAGGTAGCTCTAAATCGCCTCGTGCCGTGTTTTTGGGTACAGCCGCCGCGTTGTTACTGACTAGCTTTTTAGGGGTGTTGATTGGTCAAGGGACAGCGCATCTATTACCCACTCAATTGGTCAAAGCTGTAGCTGCGATCGGCTTTTTAATTATGGGGATTCGCTTAGTGTGGTTTGGCGGCGATGGCGATCGCTCAGAACCAGCAGAATGCCAGCCAGAACCAACTTCATCGCTTCCAACCCCCAGTAACTCTGGTGTAGTTGCTCCATCCCTGCCGGAATAATGGGGCTGGGATCAAAGAGGTTAAATTCTGCTCCTAATGCGGTCATTTCTGGAGTCAGACTGTAGGTATAAATCAGTGCAGTTGCCATCAAAAACAGAGCCAAGATAATCCCAGTTCGTCCAGTTGTGGCAGATTGTGTTGTGGCAGATTGGGCGGCTGTGCGACATAACACCAACACCCCCGTTAGCACCAAGGCAGCACACAATAATTCAAATCGATTAAAGGTGCTAAAAATTAGATGTCCAGCCATGGGAAAATCGGCTTGGGTCATCATGCCAGACAGGTATAAACCGGGCATGATCACAAAATCTAGTAATAAACTTGCACCTAACCAAGTGGCTAATGTTAGGGTGACAATAGCTTGCCAATTGAACAGTTTATCTAGGGATTTATGCCGATGTAATTGAGGATGAAGCCCAGAATTAAACATAGATAACATCCAATTAAATTGGAGTTTTTACTTCTGTTCTTAGCTTACCCAATTCCACTCTCAGCAACCGTTAAGTATCGTTTCAAGGAATTACCATCAACCCAGGCTCGATATAGCTGTTCTAACAGGGTGTTTTAAAAGCCCTATTTGATGTAGCCCTAGCGACTGTTTGCCTTGCGTGCCCGCAGGGTAGTCGCGACTATACGGACACTAGCGTAGCCATGCCCGTAGGGCTATAACCTGCCTACGCAGGTTATGGAAACCCTTGATTTTCTTCAGTCCGCGTAGGCGGACTATAGCCCGTTGGGCAATAGCCTTCGGCATGGCTTCGCTAGGGCTTCGCTAGTATTCACCTAGTCGCGGTTTTAACCGCCAGACACTTTTCAAACACCCTCTAAGCTCGGCGTGTAACCATTCACATCCCCCGATGGAAAAAATGTTGCGGGCTGTGCCCGCTTGTTCTCCCCTGACGGGGAGTGAACGGTTACGTCCCCCATCTTTTTTTAGGGTTTTTCGCTCAATCTTGCACTAGGGCTAGGGTTCATCCCTTCATGTCACCCTCCCAGATAACTGAGTTGTGATCCTGCCCAACACATCGGGATATTCAGAGGAAGCGATGCCCTGTACCGGATTTCAGTTAGTGCAACGACACCGGGGTGGGGGTTTCTGTGTGGGTGGGTAGGGGGTGACTGGTGGGTGGTTTGGGGGGTGGCATAACATCCCGCAGTAGCCCCATCAGGGCAGGGACGACGGTGGGGGTGAGGATGGTGGATAGGGCTAAGCCGCCTGTCAACACGATGCCTAACCCTTGGTAGAGTTCCGCCCCTTGTCCCGGCACCACCGCCAAGGGTAACATCCCCAACACACTGGTGCCAGCGGACATGAAGATGGCGCGTAATCGATCCTTGGTGGCGGCATAGAGGGATTCATCGTATTCCATCCCCTCATCTTGCAGTTGCAGCGATCGCTCCACAATCAAAATGGCGTTGTTGACCACAATCCCGGTGAGGATGATAAAGCCGAGAGCGGTGATCATGTCAAACGGCACCAACATACCGAGAATCCGGTTGGCGATCACCAAGCTGAGCAAGCCGCCACTCATGCCCATAGGCACTGTGGCCATGATCACCAGGGGATACAGCCAGGATTGGTAGAGAGCCACCAGCAGCAGATAAATAATCAACACCGAGACAGCGAAGGCGGCGGCGAGTTGGCTGATGGTTTCGGAGAGGCGATCGGCGGAACCCGCTAACTTGACCCGATAACCAGGGGGCAGTTTGGCTTGCAAGGGGGTGAGGATTTCCCGTTGCACCCGCTCCAGTAAGGATCCTAAGGGGGCAGTGGGGGCGAGGCTGGTGGTGAGGGAGAGCGATCGCTCCAAGTCGATATGGTTAATCACATCGGGGCCGGTGGTTTCCCGCACCTCCGCCACGTCGCTCAACTGCAACTGCCGACCATTGCGGGTAAACAGCGGCAACTGGCGTAACTGTTGCGGTGTTTCCACCGAACCATCCCGCAGTTCCACCACAATGTCCAGTTCTTCCTTGCCATCGACAAAATTGGAGGCAAACCGTCCGCCCAGAGCCGCTTCCACCAGCGTCCCCAGTTCCGATTCGGAAATGCCCACTTCCGCCAGCCGTTCCCGGTTGGGGATGACTTGCAACTCCCCTGCACCCGCCACGAAATTAGACCGGACGTTGTTCACACCGGGGAGCGTTCTTAACGCCCCACTGATCTCCTGATCCAACTGGCTGATTTGGTTCAGGTCGGAACCGACCACATCAATTTCAAATTCCTTACCAGGGTCACGGAAAATCGAAGGTCGAGACGGCACGAGGAAGCGATAGCCTGCGAAGTTGCTGCTTTGGCCGCGCATCCGTTCCACCATGTCGGACAGTCCAGCATTGGTGGCGTATTGGGGTTTGAGGATGGCGAGCACCCCGCGCAAGCCACCGGGGCGATCGACAAACATCACCCGCTCCACTTCGGGCTGGTCTCGGAGGAATTTCTGTAACGGTTGCGATTGGGCGATCGACTCTGGAATGCTGGTTCCGGGCAACGGTTCCGCCCGCCAAATAATCAGGTTGCGGTTACCTTCTGGCAAATAGT
>CAZJZR010000455.1:0-4085 GCA_964550475.1 uncultured bacterium | reverse complement strand
GAGATTGATTACGAAACCGCGTTCTCTTTGGAGGGCGCGGTTTTGTTTTGGCGATTAATTGGGTTTGGTAATAATTGGTAATAAATTAATTGGCGATAAATCAACGGCATAGCAGATAAATCGCCACCAGAGAGACAGAATTGGGATGAAGATCTGGGGTTAGAATACAGACACAATTAACCTCTCTATAACCTCCCTAGTCCTCTAGGCTGATGGCAATCCCCTACAGCACCGACAGATTAATCGAAATTCTTGCCGCTGAACGGTTAGCTTGCTTAAACGGCCAGCGACTCAACCTAACAGCAGCGGCAGGTAATCCTTTGATTGATCGCTTTCTCCGCACGGAGGGAATGCAAAAGTTTACCGCCTATCAGGACTTTCGGGCTGCGGTACATGACTATCAGCGGCAACACAACGTATCCGGTATTGTTTGGCGGCAGGTGACCGTCAAGCAACACTGTTTGGACTATCCAGAGGTACACGACCAACTGATTGCCCTCCCCGCTGACCTGATTACCCTCAAAACTGCTAAAGCCAGCGTGTTGGACTTTTGGCACCACGTCACAACTAGCATGGATTTGTATTTGGCTGTGGATCGGGGCAAACAGCATCAACGAATTCAGCCACCAGATGTGGACTACACCGCACGGCGAGCAGATTGGGTGATGCTGACGAAGTACGAAAACCCAGAGCGACAGGTGGGGGATGCGTCCTACCTGGAACTGGTGTTGCAGTTAGGCTGGGGGTTGCCGGAAGAAGCCCACTATCGCCGCAGTTGGCCGGAGTCGGGCAGTGAGTATGTCCATGCGGTCAATCCTGGTACCCAACCCCTGGTATGCTGACAGCCCACCGTTTCCCCCCCGCACCGATCGCCCATGTCCTCCACTCCATTGCTAGATCATCGCTATCAAGTGGTGGCTGAACTGGGGAACCCGGTAGGTGGCTCATCTCAACGATCGCGCACCTTTCGCGCCCTCGATCAACAATGTGATCCTCCCCGGACGGTTGCCCTGAAGCGGTTAAGCGACACCAATCCCAGCCTAGACCAAACGGCGATCGCCCACTATCAATCCTTAACACATCCCCTGATCGCCCCAGTAATCGGTGGCTTCCGTACCCACGCGGCTCTGTGGTTGGTGCAACAGTGGGTCGCGGGGCGATCGCTGGAAACCGAGTTGGCAACAACCGGACGGTGCAGCACTGAGGATGTGATCCATCTGTTGCACAGTCTGCTGCCCGTACTGGACTATTTACATGGGCGCGGCATTATCCATGGGCGGCTATCACCCCATGGCGTAATGCTCCAACCGCCCTCCGATCCTGGTGTTGCCCCCCTGTTGATTTTAACGGCATTGCCGATGGCAACAGCAGCAAGCGGCATGGTAGGGAGCATGGCCGATCCAGAGTACGCCGCACCGGAACAATTACAGGGTCAGCCCAGTGTTGGCAGCGACCTGTACAGTTTGGGCTTAATTTGTATCCACCTGCTGACAGATTTACGTCCCTTTGATTTGCGTCCCCTTGCCCAACCGCTTGAACTCGATCCAAATGCCGCGATCGCGTGGCAGTCCTATTGGCCGTTGGACGACGATGATCCCGCTAGTCAGCCCCGCCGTCAACGATTAGCGGAGTTGTTGGAAGGTCTGATTGCTCCGAGTTTAAGTCAGCGATCGCCCACGGCTCAGACGGTGCTGCAAACCTTGCGGCGAATGGGTTTACACTCTCCTACCCCCACTCGCATCGTCACCCCACCAACCACAACGTTAACAAAGCCGCCAACCCCCTTTGCTTGGATTTGCCAACACACCTGTGTGGGGCATGGGGGGTTGTTTGGCACGGTGAATGCGGTTGCCCTCAGTCCCGACGGCAACTGGATGGCGAGTGGCAGCGATGACAAAACCGTGCGGCTGTGGTCAACAGCTACAGGTGAGGAGTTGGCCTGTTGGGCAGGCCAGGGTGGATTTGTGCAGGAGATCGCCATCAATCCCGATGGGCGGTGGTTAGCCTGTGGCAACCATGATGGCACGGTGATCCTCTGGTCATTGGAGCAATTCCCGCAACCATCCCTCCCGATCCTATTGCTGGGCCATAAACAGGCCGTCCAAGCCGTGCAATTTAGCCCCACAGGTGACTGGTTGGTCAGTGCTGCCGCCGACAAAACCATCCGCGTCTGGACGCTACCCACAGGAACGGTAACAACCGTATTGCAGGGGCATCAGTTGGGGGTAATGGCGGTGGCGGTGTCTGCGGATGGCGAGTGGATTGTCACCGGGAGCCAAGACCGCACGGCTAAACTGTGGGCAAAGCAGGGCGAGGACTGGAGCAGTGGACGCGCGATCGCCACCCTAGCCGGACATACCTGGTCAATCCGGGCAGTGGCGATCAGTCCTACGGGGCACTTGCTGGCTACGGGCAGCGACGACAACACCATCCGCCTGTGGGCATTACCCAGCGGCAAACCCCTGCAAACCCTATCAGCCCACGGCTGGACAGTAGCCGATCTGGCCTTTAGTGGCGATGGTCACTGGTTCGTCAGTGGCAGTTGGGATAAGACGGTGAAACTGTGGCAGGTGAATTTGGCCAACAGTGCCCAACCCGTGACTGAGGTGGCAACGCTGGAGGGACACCAGGACTCGGTGTGTGCAGTGGCGATCGCAACCGATGGCCACCTGATCGTCAGCGGCAGCAAAGACCGCACGATTAAACTGTGGCAACGGACATGAGGCAGCGGCGAAGTATCCCTCTCCCTGGTAAATCTGGCTCATCCGTATATGACCTATTCCTATTCCCTATTGCTCACGGTCATGGATAATTAAATCGCTGACCCGACTCTCTTGGCCTTGGCTGTTCACCAACAGAAAACTGCTACCCGATTTACGGGACGGCGACAGCTCAAACGCCCGTCCATCATGCCGAATGTCAATTTGCTCCTTCAGACGGGCTAAGTCAAAGATGAACAGGGCTTCTGGATAGTCTTGCTTGGCCGATTGTTTCAACGTCAACAGCTTATAAATATCCCGGAGCGGAATGGGCGTACCCCACATCACCTCAGATTGTTGGGTTTGGATGCGGTTGAGCAATTCGTAGGCTCCCAACAGTTCCCGACAGAAGCGATCGCTGTCAAATTTACTGTTAATCACTCGCTGATACTGCGCCGCCACCCATGCCGCCACTTGATCTGGAGCAAAGGCTTTAGTTTGTTGCGATCGCCGCCCAATACTCAGGCGAATGTACCCTGCTTCCGTGGCAAACGATAACTTAAACGGTGGAAACTCATAGGTGGGAAACTCGCCATTCAAAGGAATCCCGGCCTCTTTCAACGCCGTTTCCACCGCTGGAACATACTCCGCCGACAGGACGAAATTCTGTTCTGTTTGCAACACATCCTTCAGCGTTTGCTGATCCGCTGCCCATTTTTCCGTTGTCTCAACCAACAAATTGCCAAATGTTTCCAAAGTCTGGCTAGCGGTCTTAAAATCCCATTCCCGTCGCGCCTTTTTAGTTGCCGTCCATGTTTTCATCAGCCGCCGCAACACAGAATCTACATCGGCAACCGTCGCCTTTTCCAATCCACCATCAATCGGTTCCATATCACCTCAGAGCAACAGGGTGAACGCCCCAACCATCGTATATGAAAAACTGTTTGAAAGTAACCGTTCACTCCCCATCAGGGGAGTGAACGGTTACCCTTGAAAAAGGTCTAGACGGTCATTTTTTGGCATTGTAGCCCCCAAAAATTAACCTGCAATTGGGGTAAACCCATTAAGGCGGCGGGTACTGTGCCCCTACAGACCTTACACAGGATGGCCATGGAGGGGTTGGGGCACCCAACCTTGGTTGCAGCTATCACTCGCTATGGACGACGAGTACAGGGTCACAGCTAGTTTTCAGGGTACATTCCAGCGGAATATACCCTGAAAACAAAAGTTGGCAGAACCCTAGAACGTAAACGTGGTTCGCACCACACCCACCAATGCCGTGGGGTTACCGCTGTAACCCTCTGGGTTAAACACTGCAAACATTCCAGGGGTGACGCTGATGTTATCCGTCAGTTTGAACTTGTAGAACGCTTCCACATGGAACGG
>CAZJZR010000454.1:0-4092 GCA_964550475.1 uncultured bacterium | reverse complement strand
CCTTCTTGGATGGATCGCCCACAGAACGCCTGTGCCAGCCAATTGTTGACCACATCACCGCAGGTGGTGGCGAAGTGCATCTCAATAAGCCGTTGAAGGAAATTCTCCTGACCGACGATGGGCAAGTGCAGGGGTTCCTGATTCGCGGCCTCAACGGAGCCGCCGATGAAGTGATTACGGCTGATGCCTATGTCTCCGCCATGTCGGTGGACGTGATGAAGGTATTGATGCCCACCCCGTGGAAAGCCGATCCATTCTTCCAAAAATTAGAGGGATTGGAAGGGGTGCCTGTGATTAACCTGCACCTGTGGTTCGATCGCAAGCTCACCGATGTCGATCACCTGCTGTTTTCCCGTTCTCCCTTGCTCAGCGTCTATGCCGACATGAGCAACACCTGTAAGGCATACGCTGACAGCGATCGCTCCATGTTGGAACTGGTGCTGGCTCCCGCCAAAGACTGGATCAGCAAATCCGATGAGGAGATCATCGCCGCCACCATGGAGGAGTTGAAGCGGCTGTTCCCGCAGCATTTTGGCACCGAGAATCCCGCCCAACTGCGGAAATACAAGGTGGTGAAAACCCCACGCTCCGTCTACACCGCCTCCCCCGGTCGCCAAGCCTTCCGTCCGGATCAGGTCACCCCGGTGAAAAATTTCTTCCTCTCCGGCAGTTACACCATGCAGCGATACCTCGGCAGTATGGAGGGTGCCGTACTTTCTGGTAAGCTGACAGCGCAGGCGATTGTGGATCGTCAGTCCGCCCTCAGCCCAACTCCATCCCCCGCTGCCCCAAAAGGCGTGCTAGTTTAAGCCGCTTCTGGGCTTACTGGAGTTGCATTCTAAGCTGCATTCCTTCCTGATGATCTGATGATCTATGGTGGGGAATGCCGAGAATGGCTCTTTTCGGATCGGCCTTTCCTCAATCAACGGATGTGAGAAATATTGCTAGCCTGTCCCTGCGCTAGCCCGATTCAGGTAACATCTGTTATACCGTCCTAACCGCTACCGTCCTAATTGCTGAAGTGTTCACCCGCCAGCCTGCCTGTCATGCTGCAATTGTCTGACCCCCCTCCCATGAGAATGCTGCCGTCCCTGGAGGAAGCCTATGAGCTTTGCCGTGAAATCACGGCGAAGTACGCTAAAACGTTCTATTTGGGCACCCTCCTCATGTCAGAGGAAAAACGGCGAGCCATCTGGGCGTTGTATGCCTGGTGTCGCCGCACGGATGAGTTGGTGGATGGCCCCCAATCCGCATTGACCACGACCGAAACCCTAGATCAATGGGAAACGCGACTGGAATCAATTTTTGCCGGGGATCCCACGGATGGGCCAGATCTGGCTCTCGCCGACACAGCTAACCAATTTCCCCTGGATATCCAACCCTTTCGCGACATGATTGCGGGACAACGGATGGATCTCCACCGTTGCCGCTACGAAACGTTTGATGAGTTGAATCTCTACTGTTACCGTGTGGCCGGAACCGTTGGCCTGATGTCGCTGGCGGTGATGGGGGTGGATGAAACGCCGCCCACTTCGCCCTGGGATTTGTTCCAACGGGTGAAAACGGATCCGACTGAGAAGGCGATCGCCCTCGGTGTTGCCAAACAACTCACCAACATCCTGCGCGATGTCGGCGAAGATGCCCGTCGGGGTCGGATTTACCTGCCCTTGAGTGAATTGGCTCTGTTCAACTACACCGAACAGGACTTGTTTAATGGCGTAATTGACGATCGCTGGAGAGAACTGATGCGCTTCCAGATCCAGCGTGCCCGCAAATTCTACTCCGAGGCTGAGAACGGCATCAGTGCCCTCAACCCCGATGCCCGCTGGCCGATTTGGTCTGCCCTGATTCACTATCGCGGCATTTTGGACGTGATTGAGCGCAATCAATACGACGTATTCCAGCGTCGTGCCTATGTGCCCACCTCCCGCAAACTGTTGAGCTTGCCCATTGCTCTGATGCGAGCCAAGGTACTCTGAGGGATTGGCCATCCAACCCAATCGAGCCGTTCCTCAGTCAGACCCCACCACCTGACCGCCAGAGTCTGAAGCTGGATCGCGCCTGTGGCTACCTTAAAGCCATTGGTCGTCACCCCTTACTGAGTCATTGATGTGCATCCGCAGTCTCTGTTCCAGCCCGTTGCCTGGTGCCTAATTGATTGGCCAGTCACTCGCTACACAGTCCAGCATTGCCATGTTCAGCAATTGCCAATCCTGTCTTAGGTAATCGAATCTCAGTTGATCGAAACTGTTCCATTGCCTAAAATATGCAGCAAGATAAGCGAAATACAACCGACATTACGGTATAACTAATAAACTAGTTCTTACTAAACTAGTTTTTTTAAGATTCCCGGGCTCCCGTTTTCCCCAGAGAGTGCATGCACGCATCTCCTGAACAATCAGCCAACACCGACACCCCGACTCAGGTGCTAAAGTCAGCACCGATGCAACTGTTGCTGTTTGTCAATCGCCGCTCCAGTTCGCGAGAGAAAATTCGGGAAATCCGCGCGTATCTCCAAGACTTACAAGCAGATTACGATTTTGAGCTGCAAGTTGCCGATGTCAGCGAACAGCCATACTTGGCCGAACACTACAAGTTGGTCGTCACCCCCGCCTTGGTTAAAATTCATCCAGAACCTCGGCAAACCCTGAGTGGTAACAATTTAATCTCTCAACTGACCAAATGGTGGCCACGTTGGCAACTCTCTGTTACAGACTATTTGGCACAGCAGAAAGCCGCCCAAGGATCGGAAGAGCCGCCCCTGCCCTCCGGTTTACCAACTAACCATTCCGCTGAGTTACTGCGACTGTTGGATGAGATCTTTGAACTCAAACAGGAAAACGAGCATTTACAAGAACAATTGGCATTTAAAGATCGGATCTTGGCCATGCTCGCCCATGACCTGCGTAATCCCCTGACTGCCGCCTCCATTGCCCTAGAAACGCTAGAACTAGGTCATGATCCCGTCAAGGGATGGAGTAGTCGCTTCACCCCAGAGCTAATTGCCCAACTGATTCGCCATGCCCGCACCCAAACCCGCGACATCGATCGCCTGATCACCGACATCCTCCAATCGGCTCGCGGCACTAACACCGAATTACAGCTTAATCCCCATCCCGTGGACTTGGGTAAACTGTGCCAACAAATTGTCGAACAATTCGCCAGTCGATTGGATGCTAAATCCCAACAATTAACCACCGATATCCCATCCGATTTACCCAAGGTCTACGTTGATCCAGAATGGATTCGCCAAGTGGTTGTGAACCTTTTGGATAATGCGGTGAAATATACGCCTGAAGGGAGTCAGATTGACCTGACAATTTTGCATCGGACGGCGCAGAAAATTCAAGTCAGCATTTCCGACAATGGCCCCGGTATTCCCCAAGCCGACCAAGAACGGATTTTTGAAGAGCATGTGCGTCTGCAACGGGATGAAGGCAAAGAAGGCTATGGCATTGGGCTTGCCTTCTGTCGTCGCGTCATCCGTGCCCACTATGGACAAATTTGGATGGATTCTGCGCCCAACCAAGGTAGTTGCTTCCACTTCACCCTACCCGTTTATCGCTGAACCCGATCGCACTTTTACTGATTCTCAAGGTACTGATTCTCAGAGGGTGTTTGAAAAGTGTCTGGCGGTTAAAACCGCGATTATACGGACACTAGCGAAGCCATGCCCGTATAGCCGCGACTACCCTACGGGAATGTAAAGTGAATAGTCGCTAGGGCTACATCAAATAGGGCTTTTAAAACATCCTCTCAATGATGTTGTGCAAGTGGTTGAGTGATGTGGGCGATGTTCACACCACTGCAAACATCTATCAACTATTGAGCTAACAGATAACAGATCCAGCCATCCCGGTTAGGGAGGAGCGTAAAAATAAAGTACCCATAGTCTAAAGATGATGCGTTACGGCTGAAGCCTAAAACATCATCCGCTGGGTATGGGCGTATTTCACGGTTGGGGGAGGGGCGGTTAAAACCGCATCTACAAGAACTAAACCCGCCTACGCGGGTTTCAAAACCCTTAGTCCGCGTAGGCGGACTTTGTTTGTATAGCCGCGTAGGCGAAGCCTGCCCAACGGGCATATTCTA
>CAZJZR010000453.1:0-4102 GCA_964550475.1 uncultured bacterium | reverse complement strand
CCGACCGAATTGCGGGTGGTGCAGTTTGTGGCACGGGGGATGGCGAACCGGGAAATTGCTGAGCAGCTAAATGTCAGCCAACGCACCATTGAGAGCCACGTCAGTAATATGCTAGGTAAGACTGGATTGCACAACCGCACCGAGTTGGCGCGGTGGGCGATAGAAAATAGTATGGCCTAGTAGCCCCTATGGAAGCGTTTGAGCCGATTCCTCCTGAGTGGACGTGTACCGCAGTGCACGCGCAAGCGTTTTGCTGTCCTGCTTGTGGTGGTTCCCCGTTGCAAGCCGAGAAAGTCTGGGTGAATCGGCGATCGCCCGTCTTTACCGAAGACTATCGCAAGAAGTGGCAAGAGTTCTACCAGTGCCAATGTGGGCGCGTCTGGTGGGCTTGGAGCAACGATCGCCCACCCAGCCCGCTGATCCGTCCCGATGATGGGTTGTTGAATCCGGATGAGCCGCCCGCCAATCCTCCCTTCGGATGACGGCAGCGGCTGACTGCGGATCGCTTATCCCCTGGCAGTCAAAATTTTCCGGATGCTCGGTAATGCGGCGTTGATGGTTTCTGGGGACGGGGTGGTCTGTTGGATGCTGTCCCGCTGACTCACCTGCTGTAACCAGTGCTGCACCTGAGGATAGTCGTCCAGACTAATCCCAAACATCGGTAACGAGGCCACCAAAGTGCCCGCCACAATATCCGCCAAGCTGAAGTGTGCCCCTAACAGGTAAGGCGTTTGTTGGAACAGGGTTTCATATAGCTGCATCACTGCCGTAATCCGTTGTTCAGCCGTCGCCGCTGCCTGTTCCGTTACGGTTAACCCCAATGCTTTGCGGGTAAGGGTGTAGGTGGCGGGTTGCAGTTCGTTAATGGCTACCATTTGCACCATGCGGACACGGGCGATCGCCTCCGGTGCCACAGGCATTAAACGCGGTTCTGGGTACTTGGCCTCCAAATAGTCCAAGATCGCCAGCGATTCGACAATCCGTAAGCCGTCATCCACCAGCACAGGCACCCGTTGCAACGGATTCAGGCTAGTAAATTCGGCGGCCAATTGCTCCCCAGCCAAATCAACCAACTGGGCTGTAAACGGCAGTTGTTTTTCCAACAAGGCAATCCACACCCGACGGGCATTAATGGAAACGGGGTGGTAGTAAAAGGTGATCGGCATGGTGATCGGTGATTGGTAATTGGTGATTTGGCATTGGGTACTACAGAAAACCAGGGTAAGGTGTATCTAGTGGGGGCGGGGCCGGGAGGTCTGGCCTACCTCACCCTTGCGGCTCAAGCCCAGCTCCAGCAGGCTGAGGTCTTGATCTATGATGCCTTAGTGGGCGATCGCCTCCTGTCTTGCGTGCCGCCAACCTGTGAGTGCATTCCGGTGGGCAAACGGGGTGGACAACCCAGCCTCCAACAAGCCGAGATCGACCACCTGTTGGTGCAGCAGTGTCAACGGGGAAAACGGGTGGTGCGGCTGAAGAGCGGCGATCCGTTTATCTTTGGTCGCTGTTTGTCAGAGATTCAAGCACTAACCGCCGCCGATTGTGCCTACGAAGTCGTGCCCGGTTTATCCTCTGCCCTAGCGGCTCCGCTGTTAGCCGGAATCCCCTTGACCGATCCAGTGCTGAGCCGCAGTTTTACAGTCTTGACTGCCCATGATTTAACCGCCCTCAACTGGACGGCCCTCGCGAACCTGGATACACTGGTGATTCTCATGGGCGGGCGGAATTTGCCGGATGTGCTGGACTGTTTGCAACAACATGGGCGATCGCCCCACACTCCCATCGCCATCATCCGTTGGGCCGGTCACCCGGAACAACAGGTGTGGACGGCGACCCTGGAGACCATCCTGTCCCACGTGCAACCTGCTGGCATTTCTCCCGCCGTCATTGTGATTGGCGAAGTGGTGCGGTTGCGGGATTTGATTATGGGCACCAGTAATTTCCTAGAAAAATTAGCAATTACTGATCAAAACGTTGAGTGATTGACTATACTAGTTAATCGGCTATTAAATTGAATTTGGCTGTTTTGCCTGCTCGGATCAGGTCAATGGCTCATGCATCAATGGCTCAAAAGCTGGATTGAAATCGCGTCAACGCAACCATCTAGCTACCTGTACGGCAATCTTTTAGGACGACTCCTATGACGTATGCAATTGTAGAAACGAGCGGAAAGCAAATGCGGGTAGAACCGGGGCGGTTCTACGACGTAGACCGGGTAGCGGTGGATGAAAACGGTCAGGTCATTCTGGATCGGGTGTTGCTGATTCACCATGGTGACGACATCCACGTTGGCCAACCCGTCGTCAGTGGTGCCACCGTAGAAACCACGGTGTTGCAACACATGCGCGGACGGAAAATCTTGGTTTACAAGATGAAGCCCAAAAAGAAAACCCGCAAAAAGCGGGGTCACCGCCAAGAATTAACTCGGTTGTTGGTGAACAGCATTACAGTGAACGGTGTTGCCATTGCCTCTAGTGCAGCCCAACCGGAAGCGGCGGCTGAAGAATCCTAAGTCCTTCCGACCCGTAGGCTCAATTCAACGCACCGTTGTTTTAAGCAGGAATGCGTTAGGCTGATACTGACGCATCCGATGACTAAACAGATTAATCCAGGCAGACAGTTGAGAGGAAACCATGGCTCATAAGAAGGGAACAGGCAGTACCCGTAACGGACGCGACTCGAATGCGAAGCGTTTGGGTGTAAAACGGTATGGCGGCGAAGTTGTTAAAGCAGGCAACATCCTGATTCGGCAACGGGGCACCAAGTTCTACCCCGGCAACAATGTGGGACTCGGTAACGACTACACCCTGTTTGCGTTGGTGGATGGTATTGTCACCTTTGAACGCCGTGGCAAAAATGGCAAAAAGGTGAGCGTGTACCCCGCTGCGGCACCTGCTAGCTAACAGACTTGCAGAACAGTAAAATACCCACGCTCGGTTACGGCTAAAGCCGTTAGTGTAGCCATGCGGTATTTTATCCAGAGTAAGTTACCCCAACAGTCACTCCAACCTAAACAGGTATAATCCAGCAGATTGATTGAGTTATGCAACTCAATCAATCGGCTGGATTGTATTTTTTGCAGAGAATCTCAATCAAAGTTTGGATCCGTGGCAATCAAACGCTGGCAATGGTCGGCACCATCGGTTTCAGTGGGCTGATCGCCGATGGTGGGTTGGTGACAAATTCCGGATCGTGAGAGGGGAAAAAGCCAGTACCGAGACTGGTGGGGTTTAAGGTCTGATTCATTGAGCCAACGTCTCATCTGTCGGGTAGAAATACTGGTGACAATGCCGCGTTTGACCAATGCATCTGCCAACTCCCCCGCACTCCAGTGACTAATCGGGCGACCACTCTTCTGCGGATCTTGACAAGCGAAGGCAATGCATTCCACTAAGTAACGAGTCGGTGACCGTTGAGGTTGAGGGAAGCTGAACCGCGATCGCGCTGTGGATGTGTTAAGTTTGCGATAATTAATTTGTGTTGGTCTAAATCGTTACGATTATGCAAGTCACAATTGAGCTTCCAGATGATTTTTCAACTCAGGTACAGCCGCTATTGAGCGACCTGTCTCGAAAGGTTCTGGAAGTCCTGGTAGTAGAAGCTTACGAGAAGGAATTAATCACGCGCTATCAGGTTGGCCAATTTTTAGGCTTTTCGTCGCGGTTTGAGGTCGATAATTTTCTCAAAAATGCCAATGTTTATCAGCATTATGACGAAACTGATTTAGAAGCGGATCGAGAAACATTTCAACAACTTCGCGCCGAAGGTAAGTTGCCCACTTCATGATTGTTGTTTCTGATACGTCTGTATTGTGCTATCTGGTTCTGATTCACAAGATTCAGTTACTCGAACATCTCTACCAACAAGTTTTCATCCCCACCGTGGTTCGAGATGAGTTGCTGCATCCCAGCGCACCATCTGAGGTTAGCGTGTGGGCAAGTAATTTGCCTGCATGGGTTAACGTCAGGGAAACACAATCTCAGCCTGATGCAGCATTAGCAGTGTTGGATCGGGGAGAGCAATCTGCAATTTTGCTAGCCGAAGAACTACAAGCCGAATTGATCTTGATGGATGAACGACGAGGGCGACAATTAGCGCGATCGCG
>CAZJZR010000452.1:0-4117 GCA_964550475.1 uncultured bacterium | reverse complement strand
TTGCCATCCCAGGGGCGATCGCGGCCAAACTCGTCCATCCCGACCGCAAAATTGTTGCCGTTACGGGCGACGGTGGCTTCATGATGAACTGTCAGGAATTGGAAACCGCTTTACGGGTGGGCACACCCTTCGTCACCCTGATCTTTAACGATGGGGGCTATGGGCTGATCGAGTGGAAGCAAAACATCCACTATGGCCGCTCCGCCTTTGTCAAATTCGGCAACCCGGATTTTGTCAAGTTAGCCGAAAGCATGGGGCTGAAGGGCTACCGGGTGACTGCCGCCGAAGAACTGCTGCCCATCCTCAAAACCGCGCTGGCACAAGATGTCCCCGCCGTGATCGACTGTCCCGTAGACTACCGGGAAAACATGGCGTTTACCCAAAAGGTAGGGGAACTCAGTTGCACCATGTAAGTTACAAGGTACATGTAAGTTACAAGGTATAAGTTGCAGTGTAGACTCGGCACAGTAACACCTCAAACGCTGATTGACTCAGAATCAGAATATCTGGGTCAATCCGGAACGCACCAAGACACGGCGATTAATGCCCTGTGTCTTGGTGGTTACCGTTGAGTATGACCGCCCAGCAGTGAAAAACCGTCACACTAACCAAATTCCTTTGCGATCCACTTATCCTGCCCTTTTGGTCTGCGGCGAAAACCGGATCAATTCTGTATCATGAGAAAACAACCTAAGTTCATGTTTCTTTAAATATGCATAGGTAATTGTTCTTAAATGAACGCAATATTTGGTCAGATATACGAGGATTTTGATTCGCATGGCGGCTAGTATTCAATTTGCTAAAGGTGTTAATGAAGATGTGATCCCCGACGTGCGCTTAACCCGGGCGCGGGATGGCAACAGCGGCACCGCCAAATTTTATTTTGAGAACCCGACGGCGTTGAGTGAAACCAGCACCGACGAAATTACTGGCATGTATATGGTGGATGATGAAGGCGAAATCTCCACCCGCGACGTGCGCGCTAAGTTTATTAACGGTAAGCCAGAGGCGTTGGAAGTCACCTATTCGATGAAGTCGGCGGCGGACTGGGATCGGTTCATCCGGTTTATGGATCGCTATGCCACGGCCAATGGGTTAGAGTTCAGCAAATCCTGATTGGCTAACTTGCCCCACTCTTTGAGGTCAGCATCTCCCTATGGCGGCAATTCCCCATCCCGATGGTTCCGCGATCGCGGTTCGTTGTGCAGTCATCACGGTCAGCGACACCCGCACTGTGGACACCGACAAAAGTGGCCAGTTGATTCAACAATTGTTGATGGAACAGGGACACTCGGTTCCGTTCTACACCATTTTGCGGGATGAGGTTGCCGCCATTACAGCGGAGTTGCATTTGCTAGCGCAACACACCGAGTTGGATGTGGTGATCTTAAACGGTGGCACGGGCATTGCCCCACGGGATACCACCTATGATGCGGTTGAAACCCTACTAGACAAGGTGATCCCTGGGTTTGGTGAACTGTTCCGCTTCCTCAGTTATCAAGAGGTGGGGTCACGGGCGATCGCATCACGGGCGATCGCTGGCATCTATCAGGGTAAATTGTTGTTTTCCCTGCCTGGATCCACCAATGCCGTCCGTTTGGCGATGGAAAAGCTGATTTTGCCGGAGCTGGTGCATTTGGTGAAGCAGATGGGCGGGGGATCGTAGAGGGTGAATGGTGGATGGTGAATGGTGAATAGTGGATAGTGGATGGTGAATAGTGGATAGTGGATGGTGAATGGTGGTTAGGGCGTTGCGGAAAATAAAATACCCATGATGGCTGTAGGGACACGGCACTGCCGTTGGGGAGTGGATGGTGCTAGTTATTGAGGGGAGATATATCCTTATTCAACGATGGGCCTAGGAGTTTGTTCGTGAATTATGTCCACCGCCTGCGGTCTACACATGCATCGCGGCAGATCATCACAGGTTGGAGTCGGCCATTTGGATTAGGGTTGGTGCTGGTAACGGCGATCGCCGTTTGGGGTGGGTTACCAGTTTCGGCTAGGGCAGTAGCCAGTGGTGGATCACTCTGTTCGTCGGTGCTGTCTCGGTTGGTGCGGCACCGAGTGGGGACGGGTGAAACCCTGGGTCAGGTGGCGCAACGGTATAACGTTTCGGTGGCCACCTTGCGAGGACTGAATCCCGCCGTGCGCGATCGCCCCCCAGCGGCTGGGGCAGAACTGTTGATTCCTCCTTTTGACGGTATCCAGTTGCAAGTGCCTCCCAACACCACCTGGCAGGCGATCGCCAAATTCTTCAAAGTCCGTGCCGATACCTTATTTGAAGCCAATGGTTGCGTGGCTACCCCCACCACCGTGTTTGTACCGGGAGTCCAATGGTCGCCACGCTTTGCTGTTGCCGATAGCGGCACCCAAGCCATCCGCCAAGGCTGGGCACAGTTGCGCCACTATCCCCTGCCTGCTACAGCTCCTGTATTGGTGGGCTATGGTTGGCAGCCCCAAGCCAACGGCACCGACTCCGTGTTTAACAGTGGGGTTCGTTTAGCCGCGTTAGCTGGAACCCCAGTCAGGGCGGCGGGAACTGGTACGGTGGCCTTTGCCGGGGAGCAGGAGGGCTACGGCAAACTGGTGGTGATTAACCATGAGTGGGGCTTTCAGACCCGTTATGCCCATTTGGCAGAAATTATGGTGAAGCTGGGACAACGGGTAACCCAAGGTACGCCGATCGCCACCGTCGGAGCTACGGGCGCGGTCAACCAGCCACAGTTGGGCTTTGAGGTGCGAGTGCGATCGCCCCTAGGGTGGGTGGCGCAGGATCCCAGTCCTGTCCTGTCCCGCTAGGGATAGCCTACTGGAGCATCACAGCTCGTTGTTGGGGTTCATTCCGCAGGCATTGCCCCAAAAAACAACAGTTGACAGCGCACTAGAACTGGCTGCGCCATCGCCCCAATGCCGCCACCGCAGGGCAAGGGGCTTTTTCTTCCACATTGTCCGGTTTGTTCCAGCTAAAGGGGGCGCGTTGTTCTGCCGCCAGCCACAACAGCCGTTTGGCGCGGGTGATGCCCACATAGAGCAGACGGTATTCCTCGGCGTGTTTAAGCTGTTGGGCTTGCTCCCATGCTGGGGCGATCGCGGGCAGTGGTTGGCCATGGGCGAGGGCGCGGATTTGGGCACGGGCGACTTCCGCTAGGGTAAAGTCACCCAGAAAACTGGTTTGGGGCGGCACCCACAGGGAACCGGGTAAATTTTGGGCGTACAAAAACGGCAAGAACACATAATCCCAGTCCAAGCCCTTGGCCTTGTGCAGGGTAATCACCGTCACCTGCCCCGATCGCGTATATCGCGACTCCACATCTTCCGTTTCCACAGGGCTAAATTGCTCCGAGCCAACGATTTCACTCAAAACCGCCAAGATGGTGGGGAAGTCGCTACTGCTGAGGGTTTGACGGGCGACGCGATCGGCCAGCTTATCTGCCGTCGCCAGTTCGGTTTTGTCATAGTTGAGGGTCAGAGCCAAGAAGGAAATCAATTGGTAAGGCGGCAATTCCAAGCGGGCACGCAACAAATTGCGGCCATAACGACGAGCTTGCTGCATCGCAGGCAGTTGCCGATCATCCACCACAGCCGTGTCCAAGGGGCCAGGGTATAGGAACTGTTCCGGTTGACTGGCTAAGGCATTCAGGTCTTGAGCCGGAATCAGTTGACGGTCTACCAATACCCGCAAAGCCGATTTGAGGTAATCCGGCGAGTGGGGGCGGTAGATGAATTGCAATAATGCCAGGATTTCTGCGGGAACCTGCGATTGGCGATCGCTCTGTCCCACTTCAAAGATGCGGAGGCGATCGCCACAGCGTTGCTCTAACTCCCGCGCCACATATCGCCCTTGCTCATTGGTTCGCACCAACACTGCCGCTTGGGCTTGGGGGTGACGGGCAAACAATCCTAGTAACCGCTGCCCCATCGCCGCGACGGTATCTTGAATGTCCATCGGAGTCACAATCTCCACACCTTGCCCCTCCGCTGCTGGATTGGCTCCCGGTTGGGGATCATCGGGCGGGACGGGATGGATCGGTTGGGGACGGAAGGGGAGGGGTGGGGAGTGGATGGTGGATGGTGGATAGTGGATGGTGGATGGGGTCGAGTGGTTTACCCCTTC
>CAZJZR010000451.1:0-4133 GCA_964550475.1 uncultured bacterium | reverse complement strand
ACATGTAGGGGTTGGGTGCCCCAACCCTGATGGATCAAACAATCCAGCGTTGATCCACCTGGGTAGTTACATGCGCGAAAAAAAAATTGCAAAACCCCTTGACTCTCCAGTTGAGTGGAGACTGCACCATAGGAGCATGTTGAACGGAGTTGCGGTGAGTGAGTGGTGAGTCAGTGAGTAATAAGTGATGAGTGATCAGTGGTGGGCAATGCCTGCCGATGATTTGTCCGATTACTACGCGATATGTAACTTTCCCGAACCCCCTCACCCTAAATCCCTCTCCCAAATGGGGAGAGGGACTTTGAAACTCCCCCCTTCTCCCTACTTGGGAGAAGGGGCTGGGGGATGAGGGGCATTCAAGTACCTGGTTAGTTATCTCAATTACTCAACTACTCAGATCATCTGCAATTCCTGGGAATGCCGCCAGCTTGTGACTGGCCGATCCCGCCAACCCTTTCTCTCATTTGCATACCCCATTGTTTTAGGAGCAACCATCATGGCTACCTCTCAGCTTCAGCCTGCCAATTTTTCTACCCATGCCTTTCGGACTTGGATCGCCAAGGCAATCGTTCCCAGTTCTTTAGTCTTGTTGGCATTACCCGCGATCGCCGCTCCCCTGACCAATGGCCGCTACAGCTTTGACCGGGCACCGCAATTGGTGCGAGTCAACAGCAACGCCGCCCAAACCAATGGCCGCAACCACACCTACGAATTGGTGATTACGGTGCCCCAGGATGCGGGTGCGCCCTTGCAAGCAATCACGATCAGCCAACCCCAAACCACTACTCCGGTGACGTTCCAACCCAGTGCCACCCGTGTGGTCGCGGGTAATTCCGGCCAGGAAATTCCTTTGGTGAATGTGGGCGGCACTCCAGCCAATCCCGGCGAGTTGACCCTGGTATTGCACCATGCCGTCCAACCCGGTGAGACGGTGACAATTCAACTGACGGGCGATCGCAACCCTAGCAGCAGCGGCATTTACCTGTTGGGTGTCACCGCCTACCCCGCCGGAGACAACAGCCCCGGCCTCTTCCTCGGTTACGGTCGGGTCACAGTCTACGCCCCCGCTGGCGGTTAACTGGCCACGCCTGTCGCGGAACATTCAACCCTTCTGGTTGAGTTCCGCGAGGGGTAGGGGCAGGTTTAGCCGATCAGCGATCTGTCAAACCCGTTGTGTTGACAACAAAACCTGCCCCTAGAGAGATCTATCGCGATCGCTGAGATCTGCGAAAAGCATCATTGAAATCCCTGTCATGATGGCAAACCTCCGGGGCAACCACATGCACTTCGGCGTTGCTCAGTGCAAGCTTCGACGTTGCTCAGTGCAAGCTTCGGCATCGCTCAGCACAAGCGGGGGCATTGCCCGTACACCCACCCACCCACCGACTCATCCACCATTCACCATCCACTATCCACTATCCACTATCCACCATTCACTATCCACCATCCACCTCCATGACCACCCATCACCAAAACGCCACCTTTAAACTGCGTGGCATGAGTTGTGCCTCCTGTGCCAACCGGATTGAACAAACCATCCAAGCCATGCCGGGAGTGGAGGCGTGCAATGTTAACTTTGCCGCCGCCCAAGCCAGCGTTACCTACAACCCTCGCCAAACTGATCCCAGCGCGATCGCCGATACCGTCAACGACATGGGTTACACTGCCCAAGCCGTGGATGACGACGACGGCCTCAGTCCCGACGAGGAGGAAGCTGAAGCCCACAGGGCCGAAACCCAAGATTTACTCCGCAAAGTCGCCGTCAGCAGTGCCCTCAGTTTGGTGTTGGTCATCGGTGCGCTGCCGATGATGACCGGATTAGCCGTGCCGGGAGTGCCCGACTGGTTGCACAACCCTTGGTTGCAATTGACCCTCGCCACCCCCATCCTGTTTTGGGCGGGCGGGCACTTCTACCGCAACGCCTGGAAAGCCATGCAGCACCATGCCGCCACCATGGACACGCTGGTGGCGATCGGCACCGGAGCTGCCTACCTCTACTCCCTATGGGCGACCGTGAATCCGGGATTCTTCACCCAGCAAGGGTTAGCCGCTGATGTCTATTACGAAGCCGCTGCCGTGATCATCACGTTCCTGTTAATCGGGCGGTTATTGGAACTGCGAGCCAAGGGGCAAACCTCCGCCGCCATGCAGAAGTTGATGGGACTACAGGCGAAAACGGCACGGGTGATCCGGGGCGATCGCGAACTGGACATTCCCGTGACCGACGTGATGATTGGCGACGTGATTCTGGTGCGTCCCGGTGAAAAAATCCCCGTCGATGGCGAGGTGATTGGCGGCTCCTCGACCGTGGATGAAGCCATGGTGACTGGGGAAAGTGTGCCCGTCCGCAAACAAGCGGGGGATGAGGTAATCGGCGCAACCTTGAACAAAACCGGCAGTTTGCAGTTCCGTGCTACCCGCGTCGGCAAAGACACCTTCCTAGCGCAAATCATCAAACTGGTACAACAAGCCCAAGGCTCCAAAGCCCCGATTCAGAAATTGGCGGATCAGGTAACAGGTTGGTTCGTTCCGGTGGTGATTGCGATCGCCAGCCTCACCTTCATCCTTTGGTACAACCTGATGGGCAATGTCACCATGGCCTTAATGACCACCGTGGGCGTGCTGATTATCGCCTGTCCCTGTGCCCTCGGTTTAGCCACCCCCACCTCGATCATGGTGGGCACGGGCAAAGGAGCCGAACACGGGATTTTGATCAAAGGGGCGGAAAGTCTGGAACTGGCGCACAAGTTGCAAACCATCGTTTTGGATAAAACGGGCACGATCACCCAAGGCAAACCCAGCGTCACCGATTTCATCACCGTCCATGGGGTGAGTGGCGATGGGGACGAGACAACGTGGAGCCATGCCTGGAACGGCCACACTCCCGAACTACAACTGCTGCGCCTCGTTGCTGCGGTAGAACGCCACTCGGAACATCCGTTAGCGGAAGCGGTGGTGCAGTATGCCCAAAGTCAGGGGGTGGACGTGCCCGATGTGGACGAGTTTGAGGCGATCGCGGGTAGCGGAGTTCACGGCACCGTCAACGGTCAACGCTTGCACATTGGCACCCACCGTTGGCTGCATGACTTAGGCATCGACACCAGCGACTTAGAAACACACCGCGATCGCCTGGAATACCTCGGTCGCACCGTCATCTGGATCGCCATCAACGGCCAAGTGGAAGCGATCATGGGGATTGCCGATGCCGTCAAACCCACCTCAGCCAAGGCGATCTCAGCCCTCAAACGCCTCGGCCTCGACGTAATCATGCTCACAGGCGACAACCACCGCACCGCCCACGTCATCGCCCGCAGCGTCGGCATCACCCACGTCATCGCCGAAGTTCGTCCCGACCAAAAAGCTGCCGTGATTCAACAGTTGCAAGGAGGGGCGAATGGCCATTCGCCCGTACAGGGAGTGCGGAGTTCTGATCTCACCTCCCCATCCACCAATCCCCATCCACCATCCACCCCCCAAATCGTCGCCATGGTCGGAGACGGCATCAACGACGCACCCGCCCTCGCCCAAGCCGATGTCGGGATCGCCATCGGCACCGGAACCGATGTGGCGATCGCGGCCAGTGACATCACCCTGATCTCCGGCGACCTGCACGGCATCGTCACCGCCATCCAACTGTCCCGCGCCACCCTGCGAAACATCAAACAAAACCTATTCTTCGCCTTCATCTACAACGCCGCAGGCATCCCCATCGCCGCAGGCATCCTCTTCCCCCTGTTCGGCTGGCTACTCAGCCCCATGATCGCCGGAGCCGCCATGGCCTTTAGCTCCGTGTCGGTACTCACCAACGCCCTCCGCCTGCGGCGATTCCAGCCCACAGTCAACTAAAAACCCGGTTTCTCCATCTCACCCAAGTTTCAACGTTCAAGTCTCCTCAGAAACCGGGTTTTTCCCTTCAGAACCCCACTTGTCAAGGGGGGCAGGGGGGATCGAGATCTCCCACTAAGCACATAGATCCCTCTGTACAGCTAGGAAATCGGTGAAGACAGATCGGCTGCGTTGCGAGATCTACGTTCGCGTAGCGTGTGCCTTGCACTCTCCCCCTTTTCTTGTATGCCCGTAGGGCTTTAAGCCCCCTTGATAAGGGGAACTTTGAAAATCACCATCCACTATCC
>CAZJZR010000450.1:0-4144 GCA_964550475.1 uncultured bacterium | reverse complement strand
GCAATCACCACAAAATGCCGCGCCATTTCTGAATCGGATTCTCGCAGGGCGTGGAAGTAGCTCCAGACGATGCACAGGCTCATGACTTTAGTCTTGCCCGCTCCGGTTGCCAGTTTGAAGGCGTAGCGGCTCCAGGCATCTTCCTCTTCAGTGATACCCAATGCCTGTAATTCGGCATTTGCGCCGCCAAATTCGGCAATGATTTGCGACAGGCATTCGATTTGCCGGACTTCTTTAAGATAGATCAGGGTCTCAACGGCTTCTCGCTGACAGAAGTAGTAACGAAACTCAAATTCTTCACCATCGGGCATGGTTTTGCGGTGGGCGCGGTTAAACCAGTGATTCAGCAGTTGAATCGTGGTGTCGCTGGCTCCGATGTAAAAGGCTTCCCGCCATTCCCGTACTGCTGCCCGCAGGTTATTGACTAGCTCGATCGGGGAGGCTCTGCGTCCCTGTTTTACCACAGCGGGGTCGCCAGATTTTTCGGCTCGGACGCGATGGGCGTTGGGTTCTTGCCAGGGGGCGAACAGGGGTTCGAGAACGGTGGGGTTGAGTGGAGAGGAGGTCATGAAACGCCTAAAATTTAGAATGAAAGCTTTTCAAATAAATCGGCAACAGGAAGCGTAAATCCAGGAATTACATCTTCGCCATCCAGAAAATCTGCTGATTTGAGCAAGCGATCGGGTTCTTGGGCACAGCGGTAGACCAAAATGTAGTGCTGCGTTGGGCTAATCACCCAAACTAATCGGGCACCATTCTCAAAATATTCCGCGATTTTTTCATCAATTTCTTCCACCGTATTACCTGGAGAGAGTACTTCAACGGCGAGATCGGGCGCACCCTCCAAAAAAACAGAAGGGAGTTCTGTTATCCCTTGCAAACGTTCTTTCGTAAAGAAGGAAATATCAGGTGAGCGTTTATTACCATTTTTCATTTTGAAAGCGGTACTGGAGTCAAACATGGCTCCAAGTTTCTGAATGCGGACATAACCGCCGAGCAAAATCATTAAAGTACTGCATACATAACCATGCAATGCACCTGAATTTCCCATATCAATTAATTCTCCCTTGATAATTTCATAGCGATGTCCGTCATCAGGAAGCGCCATAAATGCCTCGTCAGTCCAAACTTTTGGCTCAGGGGCTGCAATTTCTGAAGTTTCTGTAGATGGCTGAATCAGGATAGACATGAGGTTCTCCTTAGAGCAGATCTTGAATTAAAATTGCCTCCTTAAGGTGGGAGGCTTGGTTCTAGGCGATCGCGTATCCACTAAATTGTCGTTTGAAGGGAGTTTGACCTCCTTAGTTATGGAAGTAAAGTCATCCCAATTCTTGCCATAGTCCTTAACGGGATACCTAACCCAACTATCCCGTAGCCATTCCCGCCCTTCTTGCTCCAAATACCAATCAACACTGCTCCAAGCCCAGTCATAGGGGGATTCTGACCAGCCATGTTTGACTGGGTTGTAGTGAATGTAATTCAATGTTGTGTAGTAATGTCGTTCAGAACGGATGGCGCGATCGCTGTAGGCATACCAAACTTTCCGTCCTATGGTTTGATCTTCCAGGTTCCATTGTCGAGATGTAGAGCCATGTATTCGTTGTAAAACTTTGCCTATTTGTTGATAAGGGCTAAAGCCCGTACTACGAACTTGTTCGTCTTGGTTGTAGTGAGGGCTTAAGCCCTCATCAGGAGTGCCCAGATAAACCAACACATGGTAATGATTGGGCAAGATCACCCATCCTCGTAGCTCAACACCACAATCTGTAAACCGCTCAAACAGTAAATCTAAAAGCTGTTTGCGGCGTTCTTCAGTCTTAATATGGCATTTATGTTCGTAGCAAGCTGCTGTCAGCAAATAAAACGCTTGATCCTGAATTGGGTGAGGTGGACTATGGGGTGGATAGCCCCTTGCTAATCGTTGCTGCACAAGCTCAGCCCGTTGTTCTGGTGTTAGCTGGCGATACTCATACATACCAAGTACCTCCAACCTCAACGTTCGTAGTAACGACTTTAGTCGTTGCATCTGGATGATGAGGGCTAAAGCCCTCACTACGAACCTCATTACAAGCAATGTTCATACTTCCACCTCCACGGTAATGGAGGTGTCACAGCCGAAGGTATCGACAACTTTGACGCAGGCGGTGTATTTGCCGGGAGCGGGGTAGGTGTAGCCCGCATCACTGATGGTTTTGAGGGAGCGATCTTTGCGGGTGCGGTAGTCTTGCCAGTCGTGGGTGAAGGGTTTGCCCGGTTGCCAGTTGAAGTCGATCGCCCAAAAGTCAATAAAATCAAAGCCGCTTTTAATCGCCCGTTCTTTGATCGCCTCTAGTTCTTTGCTGGGCACTTCAGCGAGGGAGGGGAGAAATTGGGTGAGCTTGATGTCTACGGTGCGCTGACTAAAGTCAGCACCACCAGCCTTCTTATTTGTAGTGACGACTTCAGTCGTCGCTTTCCGATACACCGCCTCCGCCGCCAACACGGCCACTTCCAAAAACGGGGGGGGAGCCTTGCGATTTTTCTCCATGATCTCGCGGGGAATCTGCACCAGCTTTAGCTTTACGCCCAACTCTTGCACTAGGGCATTCACCAGCAAATGCAAATCCATCTCAAATTCCCAGGCGAGGCAATAGCACTCACGCCCGCCCGCCTGCGCCGTCGCCTGCGCCACCTGTTGGGCTTCGTCGCGGGTAAACATGGAGTCGATGCCATCCACATGGCAAAATGCCCCGGCTTTGCGCCCGTGGAGTAGGGGTGATGGGGTGTTGCTGAGAACTTCGGCTTTGAAGAACTCCAGAATTACCCGCCGATGTTCCTCATCGGCTCCCTGCAAGCGATCCTTTTGCCACCACTGCCGCTCATAGCGTCCCAGGTTATAGACATCAAAGGCGCGATAGGGTTTGGACTCACTGTGCAACTTGCGCTGAAGCTCAATCATCCGCTTACGCGAGGTATGGATGGCAAACCGCCCCAGGTCACACATTAACCACCTGCGCCCCAACCGCTCGGCAACCGCCCCGGTGGTGCCACTGCCACAAAAGAAATCGGCAACCAGATCGCCTTCGTTGGAAGAAGCTTGGATGATGCGTTCTAAAAGGGTTTCGGGTTTTTGGGTGTTATAGCCAAGTTTTTCGTGTGACCAACCCCGAATCATACTAATGTCGTCCCACCAAGTTCCTACCTGAACTCCTTTGGATTGATCTAAATATTTCTTCTCCATTGGCACAGTGCCAGGTTTTGTTTGTACAACCAAACCATCATCAATCAATTTTTGCATTCGCTCTTTTGAGTAACGCCATGCCCTAGTTACACCCATTACTTCATAAATTGGATTACCTTTAGCTGCTCCCCCAGGACCAAGCATATTTTCCATCTTCCATCGCCTACCATCTGGATCTTGGTACTTGTAGAAGTTGGTTACATAATCATCACTCAAAGGAACGTATAGTGGATTCCATGTTGCGGCTTCTGACTTTCGGCAGAAAAGAATTGTGTCCTGTATTCTTGAATAATGTTTACTACCTTGGGCAGCGTCACCCTTTGCATCTGAGCGTTTCCATACAATTTCATTGACAAAGTTCTCATTACCAAAAAGATCCTCAAGTATTGCACGAAGGTAAGCATTAACTCTGTAGTCACAATGAACATACAGACTTCCACTTTCAGATAAGAGTTCTTTAATCAATGAAAGACGCTCATACATCATGAAAAGATAAGAATCAGTTCCTTTACCCCAAGTATCTCGATACGCAACCATTTCTAAGGTTGATTGCTCTTTCTGAATCGAATCCTTCTCATCTCCAATTTGAACTTGCATCGAAAAATCCGCGCCCACATCAAACGGCGGGTCGATATAAATCAGATCCACCTTGCCCTTAAATTCCTGCAACAGCGAAGCCATCACCAGCTTGTTGTCGCCCCAGATCAGCCGATTTCTAAAATCATCCTGCTTGGGGTTTTGCTGTTCAAATAGCTCCAACTGCCCCGTCGCCGCCGCTGCCCGTCGCGGTTCATCAATGCTTTCAATCCGCTGCATGGGCATCGCGCACCCGGCAATATCCACCTCGCGGCGATTGCCATACTCGTCATACTTGCCCTCCCACACCAGTTCTGTGCGTAGCGTGGATAGGGGGTGGGGGTTGTG
>CAZJZR010000449.1:0-4169 GCA_964550475.1 uncultured bacterium | reverse complement strand
CAAATCCGTCCGTAGTGGCTGGGGTGAATGTCCCGCACCGCGAAGCCTGCCCGTTCACGGGTCAGACCACCGGGGCCAAGGGCACTCAACCGCCGCTTGTGGGTCAATTCCGCCAAGGGATTGGTTTGATCCATGAACTGCGACAGTTGGGAGGAGCCAAAGAACTCCTTAATCGCCGCCACCAAGGGTTTGGGGTTGACCAGCGAGGCAGGGGTGA
The DNA here is from genome assembly GCA_964550475.1 of uncultured bacterium. Classification (GTDB taxonomy): domain Bacteria; phylum Cyanobacteriota; class Cyanobacteriia; order CAIUCS01; family CAIUCS01; genus CAIUCS01. The sequence continues at coordinate 3,952 of CAZJZR010000449.1, read as the reverse complement.
GGGAATCGGCATCGGATACGGTCATCCGCTCCCGGATGATCCGTTCCAGGCGGTTCAGCCCTACCCGGACTTGGTTTTGCAGTAACTCACCCACCGATCGCACCCGCCGATTGCCCAGGTGGTCGATGTCGTCGATGTTGCCGATGTCAAATTCCAGGTTGATCAGGTAGTCGATCGCCGCCAGAATATCCTGGGGAGTCAAGACCCGCATGGAATCGGGCACGTTTAACCGCAGTTTCTTATTCAGCTTGTAGCGTCCCACCTTACCCAAGTCGTACCGCTTGGGATCAAAGAAGCGGGACTCCAGCAACTGCGACCCCCCGGATACCGTGGGCGGTTCACCGGGACGCAACTTGCGATACAGTTCCATCAGGGCTTCTTCTTCGGTGAACTGCCCTTCCTTGTCGATGGTCTTCTGGTAGTATTCCGGGTGGCGCAGGGCATCCATAATTTCGTTGTCGGTCAAGCCCAAGGCTTTCAGCAACACCTGCGCCGACAACTTGCGGGTTTTGTCAATCCGTACCCACACCAAGTCGTTTTTGTCGGTTTCAAACTTCAACCAAGCTCCCCGGTTGGGGATCAGACTGGCGTTGTAGGTGCGGCGACCGTTCTTATCGGTTTCCGACTTGTAATAGACACCGGGACTACGGACGATCTGGTTAACGATCACCCGCTCGGCTCCGTTGATGATGAAGGTGCCGCGATCGGTCATCAAGGGCAGATCGCCGATAAACACATCCTGGTCCAGGATCACGCCGTTTTCCTTGTTGATCAGGCGCGTCGGCACATACATTTGCACCGCATAGGTACTATCCCGCCGCTTGGCCTCATCCACATCATACTTAGGCCGCTTCAGCTTGTAATCCTTGCCGATGAAGTGCAGTTCCAATTTCCCCGTGTAGTCGGTAATCGGGGAAAAGCTGTCCAATTCCTCAATCAAGCCCTCTTCCAAAAACCAACGGAAACTCGCCCGCTGGATTTCAATCAGGTCGGGCAGCAGGAAAGCGGGGGTATTGTAGAGCGTGTTAGTCATGCGTCTCCTCGGATGGATGGTGCCCGGGGCAAGTCCCAGAATAATGATCGATCTCAGTCAAACTCAATCAAACTCAGTCAAGGTTGATCCCAGTCAAATCACTGGAGCAACGAGCGTCGGTGATGGCGCGATCGCCAGCCAACGCACCACAAATCACAGCGAATGATTCAGGTGCAAAGGCCGATGTCACGGACAGCCGTTACTGTCGCTAAGCAGGGCATAGGGGTGGCGAGAACCCGATAACAATGGTCTAGGGAAAAGGGAGTGACTTGGTGGGTGGCTGAATCGCGTTGTCATCGCTGGTGTTGTGATTGTTCTCAGGGTTTGACCAATAAAACTGAACCAATGAAAACTGTAGCTATGGATACCCATCTCTAACCGTTGTTCCGAGTAAATCTATAACCATGAACCATGGGGCGTGCTGCCGAGTTGAAGCGTGGGATAGGGGGATGCGGAGCAAGTCATACGGGCAGAGCGGGCAGAAACGTAATGACATCCAGGGTTAGGGTAAGTTGCGATCGCTGGCAAGAAAACCGAGCACTTAAAACTCGGCAATTGGAGAAGGTGTGAGGGCGATTCCGCAATAGAACTAAGAATTAAGTAATTATCAATAGATTTAATAGATTTAATTCGAGGCCATTTAATTTGAGACCGTCCGTTCCAACCTAAATCAGATTAAATTCGTCTTAAATTCGTCGCATGATCAGGCACCTACACCCTGGGATTGACCGAGCTATGTGTTAAACCCAACGCTGAGTGATGGGGAAGTGCGAAAGATAGCACTGGATTGAAAAAATAATTCATATGTCTTAAATTATGCCCCAAGCAAGTGCGGTTGACAGATGAAGAGCAAAAATGTTAGAGACTTTTTCTCATCCACCTCCAGCCCTCCTTTCACCAACCAACAACCGCATCAGACAACCTAAGACTGGACAAAGCAGTTCAAATGAACTATGCTACAACTGGCTGGCAAATCGCAAATTTCCTAAGATGGATGGGTGGAACTCAAACCGGGTGGAGGCGGGTGGAGGATGGATGGGGTCAGGCGTGCACATGCAGGTGTCGGTCAGGTCAGGATGGGGAGTACTTGCTCAGCGGTTTGGTTCGGTGCGGATGGGTCATGTTGGGTTGAATTAGCCGAGATCGGCAACTCCAACTGAAACAGGCGACAGGCGTTAGCCGTGGTTTGAGCCGCTAAATCCTCTAGGGAGATATGCCGCAGTTCCGCCACCTTGGCCGCGACATGATAAACGTAAGCGGGTTCGTTGCGTTTACCACGTTGGGGCACCGGAGCCAGGAACGGACAATCGGTTTCCACCAATAGGCGATCGCTAGGCACAATCTGAGCCGATGCCTGAATCCCTTCTGCTTTCTTAAACGTCACCGTGCCGCTGAAACTAATGTAGAAGCCCAAATCCAAAAACCACTCGGCCTCCTCTGGTGTGCCGCCCCAACAGTGCATCACACCGGGAACCGCCCCCCGCTGCTGCCAGAATTGTCGCAACAGATCAGCCATGGCCACCGCCGCATCCCGACAGTGAATGATCACGGGGAGGTGCAACTCACGGGCGATTTCCAGTTGTGCCCAAAACACTTGCCGTTGTAACTCCTGCAAGTCAGACTTGTAGAAGTCCAGTCCAGTTTCGCCAATGGCAACAATGCGGCGATCGCTCTGTGCCAACTGCCGAATTTCCCCAGCCATCTCAGCCGTCCACTTGTCCACATCCAAGGGATGCAAACCGACAGCGAAAGAGAGTTCTGGGATGCGATTCGCGATCGCCTGAATCCCGGGAAACTCCGATGGTTCGACACAGGAATGCACCACGCGAACCACTCCGGCTTGCTGCCAGCGCGAACGTACCGCCTCCAGATCGTCCCGGAAGGCGGCAAAGTTGATATGAACGTGAGTGTCAATCAACTGCATCATGCAGAATGGCTCCGAGCAAGACTGGAATCCAGATAAGACCCTACATCACATAGACCGATGAGCAGTCCGGAGGGTTTACCTATAACCCCTGATCTTTCAAGTGAACTTGGGTGAACCGGAAGGGCACGGGTAGCCCCGCCAAGTTAACCACCACTGACCAGCGCAACTAGGAGGCAGCGGAGCTTGAGGATTCGTGTTTCTTGAAGGCTTTGGCTAAGCGAGACTTTTTCCGAGCACCTGTGTTACGGTGTAAGACACCCCGCTTCACCGCTTTGTCAATTTTGCTAAATGCGGCAGACATCCGCTCCTGCGCCTCTTGTTTTGCTTCAGGGGTGGGAGCAGCGGCGTATTGGTCGAGGGCAGTGAGATAACGCTTGGTCAGAGTTTTGACTGCCGATTTGTATGCCTTGTTGCGGAGGCGGTTGCGCTCACTAATTTCAACGCGCTTGATAGCAGATTTAATATTGGCCACAACTCAATCCTAGGAAATGCAGTTTTCTGGTTGAAGTAAGCATAAAACTTGTCAGGATTACCAATATAACACTGGTGCGATCGTTTTTAACGGATTAATTTTTTATGCTGGGTGAAATTCTGGGAGTTGGACGGCGGTCGGTGGGAGGAACAGCAACGGGCGATCGCTGAATCACTGCTGGTGTTGCTACCTACCCTTGAGTGCTGACCATTGCCGGATGAATTGACGGCATCAGCTACTGGAGGGTTGTGCCGCTGGTGATCTCCGCCGAAATCGTCGCGACTAAGGGCAGCACCAACCGACTGAGAATGCGCCCATCATCCAACTTATGAAAACTCAATTCGCCCCCCATTTGCTGCATCAACGTCTTACAGATGGACAAGTGCAGACCGGGGGGTTGATCGAGGGTAGAGGGAGCCAGTAAATCCACAGGCCGCCCATTCTGAAGCTCCATCAGCAAGCGGGAGTCCATCACGCCATTATCGGTAATCGACAGATCGAGCCACTGTTCATCCAGCAT
>CAZJZR010000448.1:0-4186 GCA_964550475.1 uncultured bacterium | reverse complement strand
TAGTTCTTGTAGATGCGGTTTTAACCGCCCCTCCCCCAACCGTGAAATACGCCCCTTTTCACCCCCCCTCTTAAGCGGTAACCGTGCGCTGCCCGTCAGGCGAAGAACAAGCGGGCGCAGTCGGCAACACTTGTCCTGTAAGAAGATGTGGCCAAGGGCATGTGGACAGGTATAACTTGACAGCAGGCGACGTATTCACTGACCAGTCCTTACGCTGACAGGATTAGTTTTTCTAATTCTTGGCTCGTAATCTTGAAGATTTTGCTATGGCTTGTTGCAAGCAACTGCAAGACACGGATATCCGTTGCACAAGTATCCGTTGCACAAGGGACTTAAGCCCCTTGTTTGTGTTTCACGAAGGTGAAAAGATCTATATTCTGCCGGGGTAAGAAGAACGCCGAATCGCTGAATTTTCAATTTTAGGGTTGCCGGATACCAAGATTGCGTAGAGCATAGAGGAGAGCAGCGTAACCAGGTTCGCATACATGACTGTTGAGGAGTTGCTGGAGCAATATGGCAAAGGAAAACGTGATTTTTCCGGTCTCCATTTGCAAGAGTCGAATTTAAGTCGGGTTAATTTATCAGGGGCTGATCTGAGTCACTCGGATCTGTCGGTCGCTAATTTAAGTGGGGCAAATTTGGCCGGGGTGAACCTCAGCCATGCGCGGATGAACGTCACCCGTCTCAGTAGCGCGAACTTAAATCGGGCTGACATGAGTTATGCCAATTTGAATGTGGCTAACTTGACACGCGCCGATTTGCGACGAGCCAAACTGGTGCAGGCATCGCTGGTGCAGGCGGAGATGGTGCGATCGGATCTAAGTGAAGCCGATATGAGTCAGGCCAGTTTGAACCGTTGTGATTTGCGGGAATCGCGGCTGCAAAAAGTGAATCTGAGCCAAGCCATTTTGACTGAGGCCGACTTGCGGGGATCGTCGTTGGTGTCGGCGAATTTGGACTATGCCGATCTGCGTGCCAGTGATCTCAGCTATGCCAGTTTAAGCGGCGCAAGTTTGCGGGATACGGAGTTTCGCCATGCCAATTTGCAGCGATGTAATTTGAGTGGAGCCAACCTCAGTGGAGCCAATCTACGTTGGGTGGATTTGAGTGGGGCGAATCTCTGCTGGGCAGATTTGAGTAATACCAAACTGAGTGGGGCGAATTTAGTTGGGGCGGATTTAAGTAATGCGAATTTGATCAACGCCAGCCTTGTCCACGCAGATTTAACCCAGACGAATTTGACTGGGGTGGAATGGATGGGGGCGGATTTGAGTGGGGCAATTTTGACCGGAGCACGGTTGTATGGGGTGTCGCGCTTTGGCCTCAAAACGGACAATATGATTTGCGATTGGGTGGATCTGAGTGAGTTGGGCGATCGCACCGTCGTCCGCCGTTTCAACGTAGCCGAAAGTCGGGAATTTTTTAATGAAACACCACCAACGATTTATTTGATGGTGGATGCCAGTTTAGATGCCTACGCCAACTACATCCTGGCTTCGATCTACCATCAAATTTCCCAGCATTACCCAGTCATGGCCAAACCGCCTGTGATTGAAATTACCCAACGCCGCACCACGCTAACCTTTCGATTAACGGCTGATCATCAATTGTTTCCGACGGCCTGTTTAGCCATTCTGCCGTTTCAAGATGCCAAATTACCCCAGGCGTATTTGCAGGAAGAATTAAACAAAATTGGTGAAGATGGCCCAATTAGTCTGACGGCCCAACAAGTGCAGGAATGGCAGGTGGGAATGGCTAGTTTTCAATTGGCGAATAAGTTGGGTGCAGATACAAAATTGCCAGACTATGTGCAAAAGTTGCCATTTTTCCAAGCCCCAATTGAACTCATCCTGACCAACTCGCGGGACAAGGTGATCCAACTTTACCAACATCCCAACTTTGGCAAACGGTTGGTCAATGCCGCCGGACAGGTCACCGTCCCCAAACCAATCGCCATTCCCCGTTCCGCCTTGCCCAGTTCTGAAGTGCTGCGCGACTTTATCAATGGATTTCAGTATGCGGTATAGCGTGTCCCCAGCTCGTTAAATCGATGTTTTTTGAGACTGGGGCATGGAGAAATCAGCCTCATGGATGGCTAGCACACTCTTGTCAGAGCATAAGTTTTTGTTTCACTCTCAACCTGGGAGAGCCTTACTGATGCAGCATGACGAGTTTTCGACCGACCCCTTGGTACTTGGTAAGGGTTCCAGCATACTGACGCTAGCTCTTAGCGATGGGGTCTCTGCCCTCGCCGAGAGGGGTCGTGCAGTTTCCTTTGGCTCAGGTACCACTGCCCGCTCCGATTGGCTGGCTGTGGCCTTCGGCTCCGATGCACTTGCCCAAGCGGTTGGCTCCGATGGGTCGAGCACAATGGTGGTCAGCCATAACTTGGCTGTAGCTCTCGGTTACCATTCAGTTGCAGACGCAGACGCGATCGCGTTTGCCGGCAATGTTCTCAGTCAGGCTCGTGCTGGTAAGATCGCCATTGCGACAGGCAAAGCTGGCCTCGCTGATGCTCTCATCTCGATCTCGCTGGGAGAGGACGGGTTGGCCGTAGCACGGCAGGGAGGAACCATCGCGATCGCATTTTATGACCAACATCCAGGGCACTGGGAGTTGCCGCACGGCTGCGATCCGACATGGGTTGACGGTGACACATTTCTTGCCGGATTGAAAGTTTCTCGTGTCGGGGAGAATGGAATTCTGCCCGATCGCACGTATGCGCTCAACCGCTGCGGCGAATTTCAAGATATGGGGCCGGCGGAACAGCCCAATCCGTTCCTCCAGCCCACAAAGATGCCCAACGCAAACTGAGTGAGTGCTTTGCAGTTATTGCTTGACAAGCCGACAACCTTCATCCTGGGCAGTCATTGACCCATTACCGATTCCCATTCTGCATGACCGATTCACCCATTACGCCAAGGGTAGGGTATACGTTGCCAGTATTTGCCTGTGCCGCCGCGATCGCCGCCTTGCGGTGGTTGCGCGATCAGCCCACTAGCTTGCGGGACGTTGCCATTGACCTGCTCGACCCACCGGAAACCGTTACGATCCCCATCGCCCAAGTCGCCCGCCTCAGCCCCACCACTGCCCTCGCCATCACCCACAGCGATCCCGGCGACAACGTAGACATCACCAAAGGGACACCTGTATGGGCGATGGTGTGTGTGGAAGAGGTGGGTGAGTGGGTGGGTGGGCAAGTCGGTGAGATGATCGGCACAGAAGAAACGCAAGATCATCCTCCCTCCTCTACCTCCCCTACCCACCCACTCCCCTACCCCCCCACTCCCCCACTCACCATCCACGGCGGCGATGGTATTGGTCGCTTGGTGAACCACGACAACAAGGCGGCGATTTATGACTATGCGCGGCGGTTGATGGTGGCCAATTTGACTCCGTTGCTGCGATCGCGCCAACACGCTACTGTTACCCTGATTTTGCCGGAGGGTCGTGCCTTGGCGGAACGGACTTCCAATGCGGCCTTTGGGGTGGTGGAAGGGTTATCGTTACTGGGAACGAGTGGGATTGCCCAGCCGTTGAGTGCGCCCGGTCAGTTGGAGCAATTTCGCCAGGATTTGCAAACCAAAGCAGCACAGTTCGACAGTTTGGTGTTTTGTGTGGGGGAGAACGGGCTGGACTTGGCCACGCGGATGGGGATTAAGCCAGCCCGACTGGTCAAGACGGCCAACTGGTTAGGGCCGCTGTTGGTAGAGGCAGGAGTCCAGGGGGTGCAGTCAATTCTGCTGTTTGGCTACCACGGCAAATTGCTGAAATTGGCCGGGGGGATTTTCCACACCCACCATTACGTCGCTGATGGTCGCCAAGAAATCCTCACCGCCTACTGTGCCGAAGCCGGATTACCCACCGTCAATTTACAAGCGATCCTGCATCAGGCCACAGCGGAGGATGGGTTGCGCTATTTGCAGGGGTTGGGGAATAGCACCGGAGAGGATTGGGTAGGGCGGGTGTATGGCGCGATCGCCCAGCACATTGATCGGCGTGCCCACAACTACATCCACGCCCAGAGCCAGCAACGGGTACAGGTGGGTTCGGTACTGTTTGGCCGCGATCGGCAAATTATTGTCCAAAGTCAAACCGCAACTGCACTCTTAACCCGAATGTGTTAGGTTAAAAAAATATTTAAACAAGTTATTTAACAATTGTGCGTCACAAGTCACGCTAGAGA
>CAZJZR010000447.1:0-4187 GCA_964550475.1 uncultured bacterium | reverse complement strand
GCCGTGCGCTTTCAGGTGACGGTGACTGCCTACGATGTGGAAGATTGCAACTGTTCAATTTGCCGTAAAAAGGGCTTTCTGCACCTGATTGTGCCACCAGAGCAATTTACGTTGCTCCAAGGGGAGGATGTGCTGAAAAGCTATACGTTTAATACTGGAACAGCCAAACACTTGTTCTGCGGGGTGTGTGGCATTCATGCCTTTTATCGTCCGCGATCGCATCCTAACCATTGGGATGTCAACGTGCGCTGTTTGGATGGCGACGTGATCGGCGATTTCAACATCCTGCCGTTTGATGGGGCAAATTGGGAAGCCAACATCGAGCAGTTATGGGAACGCACCCCCACCGAATAACCGCTATGTAACCGTTCCCTCCGGGCGTATTTCACGTTTGGGGGAGGGGCGGTTAAAACCGCATCTACAAGAACTAAACCCGCCTACGCGGGTTTCAAAGCCCTTAGTCCGCGTAGGCGGACTTTGTTTTTATAGCCGCGAATTCTATTCGCCCGGATGTTCCCCCAATTGTTGGATACGCCCGTTCACTCCCCGTCAGGCTACCGTGTATACATAAGTGATCGAATCTATTCAGAGCCAATGGCGAGCCGCCCCCTAGCCCCCAATTCTGGGGGAACAGAAATTCAAAGTCCCCCAGAATTGGGGGATTTAGGGGGCTAAACAGCCCTCCGCGACAGCAGTTTCAACTTGTGTATACACGGTAGCCCCGTCAGGGGAGGAACAAGCGGGCGTAGCCCGCAACGCTTTTCCTCTGGGGGGATGTGAATGGTTACACCGCTATTTGCCAATATTTGCCAACAATCCGATGATCCTATTAGCGATTACGACTCTCTTGGCCTTCTATGTGGCGTGGAGTTTGGGAGCCAATGATGTGGCAAACTCCATGGGCACATCGGTGGGATCGGGGGCAATTTCCCTGCGCTGGGCGTTAGCGATCGCCGCCATCTTGGAATTTAGCGGAGCCGTATTGTTTGGGCAGCCCGTTTCCACAACGTTGGCGAAGGGCATTGTTGATCCGAACCAATTTGTCGGCCATGCCGATACGTTAGTGGTGGGGATGCTGACAGCGTTAGCGGTCTGTGGTCTGTGGTTACAACTAGCAACGGCTTTGGGGTTGCCCGTTGCCTCCTCCCATGCGATTGTAGGCGCGATCGCGGGCGTGGGATGGGTGGCTTCCGGCGGCACAGCGGTGGATTGGTTGCTGTTGGGGCAAATTGCCTTAGCTTGGATGCTCACCCCCATGCTGAGTGGGGGCTTGGCAGCATTGTTTTACAGTCTGCTCTGCCGTTGGATTTTGCAACAGCCGAACCCCGTGACACAGTTGCAGGAATGGATTCCGTGGCTCAGTGTTGGGCTTGTGGGGACGGTGGGGGCGATCGTCTTTCCCAGCGTGTTGACTCCTGAGTGGGTGGCGGCCTGGTTGCCGATCCCCCTCCCTCTGCATACGGTGTGGGTGTTGATGGCGGTGGCCGCGATCGCCCTCATGAGTCTCACCAGTTGGCAGCATCTGTCTACTCTGGTCAAGCACAACCAACCCGCGATCGCTGGCAACGGGTTAACCGTCCCCCAGGCTGTAGTAGAACAGCAACTGGCGCGGTTTCAGGTCATGAGTGCCTGTTTGGTGGCCTTTGCCCATGGTGCCAATGATGTGGGCAATGCGATCGCCCCCTTAGCCACAATTGTTCAATTGCAGCAGACTGGCACAGTGGCGTTAGATCGGGTAACCATTCCCCTCTGGGTGCTGGTTGTGGGCGCGTTGGGGATTGTCACCGGATTGGCTACATGGGGACGCAAGGTGATTACCACGGTGGGCAAGGAGATTATGCCGTTGCAACCCAGCAGTGGACTTTGTGCCGAATTGGCGGCAGCAGCGACGATCCTGCTGGCTTCCCGGTTGGGCTTACCCGTCTCTACCAGTCACGCGATCGTGGGCAGTGTGGTGGGGATTAGTCTGTGGCGATATTGCTGGAGTCAGCCTACTGCAACGGATCAAACGGATCAGGATCAGACTGCGATCGCCCACAATCCCTTACACCTGCCTGTGGTGCGAGACATTGGCCTCGCTTGGGTGGCAACAGTCCCCGTGGTGGCGGTACTCACCGCTGGGTTATTTCAACTGGTCAATCCCTGGCTCGTCTTGGCTATGCCGTGACTCGCATCGACCATGGAACCCAGTCGGCACCTGTCTCCACCCGCTGACTGGCTCAACCTGTTCACTTGCCCCACTGGCGCACAATTTGTTCACAGGCGCGGGTGGTAATCGCCATTTCCGTCAGCGTTGGGTTTTGCCAGCCTGCGGTCGGCCAACAGGCTCCATCCACCACCAACAAATTGGGCGACTCCCAACACTGGTTGTAGGGGTTAACGACAGAGTGATCGGGCGATGTGCCCATCCGCGCCCCCCCGACTTCGTGGATGTAGTATCCCGGTGGCGCGTCAAACATTACCTTGGCTTCCAACTGGCGCATGGCATTGGGGTAGAGGGGCGATCGCACCAACTCCGTCAACCGAATCGACTGCCCCCCCAACTCGTCTACCAACTCTTGATCTGCCCTTGCATGTGCCGCAGCATTCGGTGTTCGTTATCCGACCAACGGATGCTGATGTGGGGTACGGGAATCCCCCAGGCATCGACCACATCTGGGTTTAACTGCACTTGATTGTCCTCGTGGGGCAACACTTCGCCATAGCCCACCATAAAGCCCAGCGCACTGGTGCCAAAATTCCGCAACAGACTCGGCACCCAAAACCGCTGAATCCCGCCCCAGAGTCCATAACCGCGCAAAAAGTCCGGGTGAGGACTGTCCAAATTGACCACACGGGGGATGAAGAAGCTGTCACAGCCCGACAGGTCAAACGGTGGCGCGGGTTGGGTAAAGCTGGGCAGGGTGAAGAAGGTCATGGTGGACATATGATCCATCAGATGCCGTCCCAGCAGCCCGGAGGCGTTGGTTAAGCCGCCCGGTTGGTAGGTTTCGGTGGAGTGGAGCAGAATCCGCACCGACTCAATGGTGGAGGCGCACAACACGATAATCCGCCCCCGCACCTCGTGGCTGGTGTGGTTGACCCGATGCACATAGGCGACCCCCTGTGCCCGGCGGGTGCTGGGATCAAAGGTGAGGTGGCTGACTACCGCATCCGGTTGCAGGGTGACGTTGCCCGTAGCTAAGGCGGCTTTGAGGGAGGATCCCAAGCTGGACGATCGCGGCCACAGGTGTTCCGCACTCCGACGGTGCAACGGAAAGCCACGGGAAATGATCATCGGTAAGTCGGGACGGCGATCGCCCAACAGTTGCTGCACGTGCAACTCCGCTGGCGTGAACTCAGCAGCGGGGGCATAGTGACCATCCGGCAACTGGGCAAGACCATCCCGTCGGCCTTTGACTTGGAAAAATTGCTCTAGGCGATCGTAGTAGGGAGCCAGATCGGCATAGGCGATCGGCCAGTCGTCGCCATAGCCATCTCGACTGGCGGGTTTGAACTCGTAGTCCGACAACCGCAGGGTAATACCGCCCCAGGTGAGGCTGCGACCGCCCACCTGCCGCCCCCGCGTCCAAAAAAACGGCTGATCTGCTGGCGTGGTGTAGGGATTCTGCCGTTCGTCTACAAATAGTTGGGGATTGGTTTTCCAATAGCCAGGATGCAGGGCTTGGAACGACTGTTGGCGCGTTACCAAGTTAATCGCCCGTCGCGCCATGTTGCTGATGGGATTACCCAAGGCGACGGCGGGGTCTAGCTGTGGCCCCGCATCCAACACCAGCACCTTTAAGCCGCGTTCGGCTAATTCCTTGGCGGCAATTCCCCCGGTCGCTCCCGCCCCCACCACGATCGCGTCATAGGGTTCTGGTGTGACGAGTGGCGTGACCGATAGGGCAGGATCAGGGGTGGAGTTGTTCATTCAAACGCAGCTTTGCAACATCATCGCAGCATCAACAAGCAGCGGTAGGGGCGATCGCTGCGAAATCCAAAGGATGTGAAAAATTCAAGTTAGCAATTCAAGTCAGCGCAGAGTGCAGATTGCAGAACGTTATCGTCACCACAGCGATCTTTAAGGGAACCACAAAGGCACAAAGACACTAAGCAAGACACCAAGGATTGAGGAGATTTCTAGGCTCAGAGGATCCGTTCCTTTCGACTTCGCTCAAGGGACGAATCCTATGAGCCTAGCGGAA
>CAZJZR010000446.1:0-4189 GCA_964550475.1 uncultured bacterium | reverse complement strand
ATTCGCGCCGACAAAGCCCGTTCCACCTGTGACAAATGCCCGTTTGCTCATTGAGTTGAGGTTAGAGAAGTAAGTTAATCATTGGTAACCGTTCACATCCCCCGATGGGAAATGTGTTACGGGCTACGCCCGCGTGTTTCTCCCCTGACCGGAAGTGAATGGTTACAAAAGCGGACATTACAGACATAAACCAAAAGCGGACACTAAAACTTTACGTCTCAATGTCCGCTTTGAGTTACTTTTAGTTAAAGGTGGCGGGGCATGGATTTGAACCATGGACCTTCGGGTTATGAGCCCGACGAGCTACCAGACTGCTCTACCCCGCGTCGCGCTTCCGTTCATCGCGTTCAGCCTATTTAGTATAACGACAAGTTCGCGGATTTGACAATCCTTTTTGGCAAATTTTTCGAGAAATCTTCCCAGAGGTATTACTCAAGCCTCAGAACCCAGATGGCTCAACGGAAAACACCAGTTTCCCGCATCGGTAGCTAGTCAGGTTTGTGGTGTGCCTATCCTTTATCTTTCGCAATTCATCTTTCGCAATTAATCTTGGTAAGTTCGTTCGCGATCGTTTGCACAACGTCATCTTGCTGAAAATTTTGAGCTTCGCCCTACAATAAATCGCAGATTCACCAGCCAAGCATCACTCCAGTCCAGTGATTCCCTGAATCCGCTCATTATTCAACGTAACCGTTCACTCCCCATCAGGGGAGGAACAAGCGGGTACAGCCCGCAATACTTTTTCCCTGGGGGGATGTGAATGGTTACTCTTCAACACAACTGTCAAAGTTCACCACAACTGTCAAAGTGTTTACAGGGAGTATTGTTTGTGTTCCAAGCTGTCCTGCACACACTCAAGCCAATTTTGCTTCCGGTACGTTTTGTCGTGGCGTGGGGCTTGCTCTTCCTCGTCATCAGCAATGCGTGGCGGGCTGTTCGCGACATCGTAGCCCAGACCAAACGGATGCACCAAATTCCCTGCTCCAACTGCCGGTTTTTCACCGGGAATTATCATCTCAAATGTACTGTTCATCCGGATATTGCTCTTTCAGAAACAGCCATTAACTGTTCTGATTACCATCCGTGATGCCCATAGCGGGTGTAGGCCGCAACCCGCTTGATCGGGGCAATGGGAATGGGTACGACGCATCTGTGATGGATCAACATCATATCGACACAATCTACCAACGCTGGAAATGTTAATCCGTAAATTATCCGAATGTGACGAATTTATTGCCGGGGATGGGACTCTGCTGCGCGAACTGCTGCACCCCGACAAACAACCCCTCGCTTTACGCTATAGCCTCGCCCATGCGATCGTTGCGGTGGGGCAAACCTCTCTGCCCCATTCCCTCACTACATCAGAGGTGTATTACATTTTGCAGGGCATAGGCGAGATGCACATTGACGATGAAGTGCAGTCGGTGGAACCGGGGGATGCAGTTTACATTCCCCCTAATGCCCGCCAATTTATTCACAACTGCGGCACGGAACCCTTGGTGTTTATCTGTTTAGTCGATCCGGCGTGGCGCAAAGATGACGAGACGATTTATCAGTGAGGGTTTTATCGTAACCGTTCACTCCCTGACAGGACGTGAACGGTTGTGTTTTATGGTGATGCTGAATAGCAGGATGAGTTGGAACTTCGTTCCAACTCAATCCAACTTCTAATTCATATTCTGATTCAGCAACGCCGTGTTTTATCAATACGGTTTAGATCTGCCGCCGGAGAAACGTGAGTAATGCTTCACTAACCTTTTCGTGCCAATCTTCTTGCACATAATGCCCCACTTCGTCCAAACCGACGAACTCCACATCACAGCCATTCTGTTTCAGCGATTCGGCAAATGTTTTGGCTGTTGATGCGGGTAACCAGGGATCGCGCAGTCCCCACCCAATCAGTAAGGGGTGATCCCATTGTTGCAATCCGGTGGTAATTTCAGCGGTGACGGTTTTCAGTTGGAGGTTTTGGATGGTGGCTAGGAGGGCACGTCCGGCATCGGAGCTTTTCAACCAGGGACGACGATAGATGTCCAAATCTTTGTCTTCGACTCGGTAGCCGCCGCCGCCTTCTAAGGTGCGATCTACAAGTAGAGGATCTTGGGTCATCACATCCCCAACCATGGGCAATCCCATTTGCTGGATTTTCCACGGTAGCTTGGCTGCTGCGGTGATGGGGGCGTTGAAGATGGCGAGCCGTTCTACTCTGTCCGGATGGCGGAGGGCGTATTGGATGCCGACGGAACCGAGAAATCCTTGGGCAACTAGATGAAATCGTTTTAGTTTCAGCGTTGCAATGAACTCATCCAAGGCTTGCAGATAGGTATCGGGGGTGTAGGCAAAGTCGCGGCGATCGGGTTTGGTGGAGTAACCAGAGCCAATCCAGTCGGGCGCGATCGCCCAAAATCCTTGTTCCGCTAAGGCTGGCAGCACATCACGCCAACTGTAACTTTGGGATACAAGGCCATGCAACAGCAACACGGGTAAGCGATCGTGGTTTATTCCAGTGGATAGTCGATTGATTTCGCTACGTTCACTGTCGTTACTGGCACTGTCGCCATTGCCGTTGATACTATTCTCGCTGCCAGGATCATCGCTATTGTCGCTATGACTGACTGCACCAACCACACCGTTGGGCTTGGCTTCCCGATAAAACCAACTGAGGGAGCCAATGTCTACAAGATAACCACCGTCTGCCATGGGGATGATTGCCCGTGAACTGATTAAACTGGAACGCGAACGCTAGACAGCGGCATTGGGGTTGTGCCATTGCAGCATGACTGGGAACAACGTTGCAATTTACACAACTCCAACTGCATACCCACAATCAGCAATGCTACTGCATCAATTCGCTGCTTGAGCTTACCCCGTTGGGCGATCGCAACACAAGGGTCAGCCAAGCTCAGCACAGGACAAATCGCTGGAGGCGATCGCGCCAATTGCTCAGCCAGCCAGCCCGACCATTGACAATTCGATCCGGGATTTGCAGATAAATTATCTACCTGGTGGAGCGTCACAGCTTGTTGTTAGGGTAAAGTCTCCCGGAATTTACCCTAACAACAAAAACGGAGCATTTGTCCTTTAACAGGTTATCCTTCCTGAGCCGTTTCCTCAGCGGGGCGATTTCGCTTCACAGGTTTAGGTAAGGGTTTCTTACGGTTTGGTGCGGGTTGTCCGCTGGGGGCACCATTGCCCACCGCAGCCGGACGAGCGTTATCCGATCGCTTGACGGGGCCACGGGAAGGGCGTTTCATCGGCGCACCAGGCCGTCGCTTCTTGGGTGGCATTACGCCTACACAACGTCCATCCTGAATGACTAATGTATTCGCCTGCCGCATCACATGCAGTTCCCAGAAATGCTTCAGAGCTTTGGGACCCAATTCGCCAATCAATTCCAACTTGAACGCCTTGGCTTGTTTGGCGTTTTTCCGAGGGGTTTGCTTAATCTTGACGACAACCCGATTTTTTTCTTGGGATTGGAAAACGATTTCGCCACGAATGGAGAAATAGCCATCTTGGAAGTCCTCAGAACTGGCCGGTGCGGTGCTGGCACCTGCGGGGATCGGTGTAGCCGCAGGGGGTGAGGCGATCGCTGCTGTTTCAACGGCGGCTTCGGGGGCGGCTGGTGCCTCAGCAACGGACTCTGAGGTGACTGCTTCCGGGGTCTCAGCCTCCAGATCGTCGTCGTCCTCCTCGTCTGCCGCCAGTTCACTGCTATCCATTTCCCCATCCACTTCTAGATCCGCATCGGCATCATCACCTTCGCCTTCCTCTAGGTGGCGTTGTAATTTTTCTGGCTCCCATACGCCAACAATTTGCACATGCAAATTTTCCGAATCCTCACGGGTACGGGGATAGACCACCCATAGGTGATCAGTATCCAGATCCAGATGTTTTTTCACCAAACTCATCACCCGACCCAACAGCACGGCGTTTAACTCAGTGCCATCCATCGCCACCAAATTGCCACGGGTGAATTGCTCATCCGAAGGGGTGTACTTGCCCCGGATTAAGCCAATGGCTCGGTATTGCATCGGTTCACTAGGCGGAGGAATGGGGTGATTCCGTTCTTCCGATGCCGAGGTATCTTCTGCGGGGGGAGCGGGTTCCGCCTCTACTTGGGGCGCAGGAGCCGCTTTAGCCGCTTCAGCCACCGCTTTGGGTGTAACTGAAATAATTTTGAGTGGCT
>CAZJZR010000445.1:0-4198 GCA_964550475.1 uncultured bacterium | reverse complement strand
CCCCTACTCCCCCCACCTGAATACTTACCGAACCGCTCAACACGACGAGTGGATACTGAATGCTTTTAGCAAATCAAAGCCAATATGACAAAAGTAGTTTGTATAAATGCAAACATTGTCGCCAATGTGCTATCTAACTCTGATCCAAATTCAAGCTTTCAACAACTTTGGAGCGGCTGGAAAACGAATGGAAAGATCACCGTTGCTCCCACTTTATTGCTGTACGAAATTTGTAATGTTTTACATCGGTTAGTGCTTGCAGAGCGTATTACCCTAGCAGAAAGTGAGCAATTGCTTGAGGTAGCCTTGAACTTAGCTTGTATCGCCTAGCGCAGCGACTCCGACACCACCGCCGTTCCCACCAGACAAATCAGCAACACCAACACCCGCCCCAACCACACCCCCATCCAGCGCAGCAACCAATCCACCAGTGGGAATGCCCCTAACGCCGCTGCAACCAAACAGGCTATGCCACAACCCAGCAATCCCAGCAGCCCATATTTCACGACCTTCACCGTAACCCGAAACAACCAACCATATTGATGGGGACGTTGCATACTGATCCAGCCTCCCTATATTGCAACCTGTATCGCAACTGTGCATAGGGGTAGTATGCGATCGCCCCCCCAATTCCTCCAGGGAAAATGCAGGCGTTAAGACCGAACTTAAGGCAGTGCGTCAGGACTTAAGGGCTTGTGAACTATACTTTGTCAGGGAACTGTTCGTAGTAATGGCTTTAGCCAGCCAACTGAAGTTGGAACTACAAACTAAAATTTGTTGGCTGACACAGTATATTCCCCCAATTACATCGCTTAAGATCGGGGAAATTGGCTTATTGTCGGGCTAAACATCGGGTGTACAGACAAAGAACTTTCATTCACACCAACTACATCCCCGACATGGAGTATCGGTTTCGGGCACAACGGGACATCCAAACGACGGTACGGATGGGCTTGGGATTAGTCTGTGGTATATTTCTGGGATTTTGGTCTATGCCGGAATCACGCTACTCAAACCCAAGGATAATGCCGCGAAATAAAGTGTCTCTGATGTATGTTGGCGATCGCCTTTAAATTGGCGAAATTGGCGGTTGGCGGCTTAACCACCGATTGCATCACCGATGCAGTCCTGTAGCTGTACGGTGTTGGTTTTGCTGTCAAAGCCCTGCAACTGCCCCGTTAGGGTTGCCGTCTGATTCATCTCCAAGGCGGCGACTGTCGCATCTTGATTTTTGGCCATGCTACACAGGACAGTGAGCCGCTGTGGCGCGGGTTTGGTAGCGGCAGGGGCGGCAGGTTGGCTATCAAAGGAGACGGCATAGGAACTGCCCTGTTCAGCGATCGCCACAACCTTGCCAGTGACACGAAAGGTTTTGCCGATAAAGTTAAGCCGCAGTCGGGCGGGATTATCTGCGGCTTGCTTGACTTGCTGCGCTAAGGCGATCGCTTGAATGTTCACAGGTTGTGCCGCAGGCTGTCCAGGTGATGCAGCGGTGGGTTTGGTTTTGGGCAACAGTTGATTCAATGCCCCACACAGATGTTTCCGCACGGTGTCTTGGCGGGCGGTAACCCCAGTGGGCAGGGTAAATACCATTTCAACGGTGAGCAGGGAGCCGTCTAAGGTGCCAAATACATCAATCGGTAGGGCACGCTGAAAGGCGGTGGCGGGGTTGATGGCTTTCATTACGCCGTTGCTAAGGTCGGTGCTGACGGTTTGGATGCCATCACGGGCTAAAATCGGGCGCAGTTGGGCAAAGGCTTGGGCAATGGTGCCGCCTTCAATTTGTACCCTGGCGGAGAAAGCAGTGCCGTTGAAGAAGTCGCCTTTTTTCTGAAAGCTGGCTTCACAGGTGGTGGCAAGGGCGGGTCTAGTCAGACCCAGGCTGGTGATGCCGCATACGACAAGGGTTAAGACGAGCGATCGCATAGTGAATGATCAGTCCCAAATCAGAGAATTGTCTTACCCAGGATGAACTACTTCAGCCTCAATCGACAACTTGGATGGCTTGAGTTCCATGAACAAGATTCGGTGTTGCTGAATAGCAGGATGAATTGCAACGAAGTTTCAATTCATCCAACTCTTAACTCATCCCTAAATTCAGCAACGCCACCGTTCACTCCCCGTCAGGGGAGGAACAAGCGGGCACAGCCTGCAACACTTTTTCCATCGGGGGATGTGAATGGTTACGACGCATCGGTTCCATACCTTAACTATGCATCCCCAAAAACTATGCATCCCAAAATCCCACAGGCTTGATTAGCTCTGCCCCGCTATCCCAATTAGCAAGGTAATATTCGTGTTTTCACGAACCAATGAAAACTGGAGAACTTCCATTCCAAGGGCAGTTGGCCTAATCCGTGTCGTACCGGATTGTCAGCAATGTCATCGCAATGGCGCACATAGTTCGCGTCATCACGAATCCAATGTTCCCAAAATCGTCGTTGCCAGAGTGTGCCCTGCCTGTTTGGTAACGTAGGCTTTGATGAATCGCCAACGGCTGGTATAACCGCGATCGCCTTCCGGTAATGTCCACATGCAATGCAGATAATCCGGCAGTAAAACCATTGCATCAATTGTGAAAGGAAGCGTGAGTTCGACTTGCCGGATGGCAAATCGGAGCGTGCGTTGTGCCAGATCGGTACAGAGCCAGGGAAGGCGTTTACTTTCAGGCTCGTGCGTTAGAAATCGAAATAGATGTATGGCAGACCCCCTTGGGGCGCGATCAGCCAGACTAGGTAAAAGCAGGGGAGAGCCAACAGCAACTTCACCGGCCAATGCAAATCGACCTTGAGGGTGTTGCGGATGAGATTTAACAGCCCCATGGCCGCAAACAGCAACAGTAACAACAGTGTCAACTGCAACCGATCCAGCCCGATCGCCTCCACGTACACCTTTTGGGCAAACTGAGCATCGGCGGTGTGGCCTAACAGGTGTTGGATGGCCCAACCAGAATCCTTCAGATCCGGTAAGCGGAAAAAGATCCAGGCGAAGAACACCATGGTTTGGGTCAGCAACCAGCCCAGCCATGCCCCCGGCCAACTGTCCCACCAGTCGTTTAATGCGGGCAGGCGTTGCCCCAACCATACCGTTAACCGATGGATGACTAAGGCCAGCCCGTGTAAGCCGCCCCAGATAATGAACCCCCACGCCGAGCCGTGCCAGATGCCCGCAATCAGCATCACCAGCATTAAGTTAATGCAGGTGCGAACTAAACCTTGGCGCGATCCACCCAAGGGGAAATAGAGGTAATTCCGCAGCCAGTCGCCGAGGGTGATGTGCCAGCGTCGCCAAAAGTCGGCGATGCTGGTGGTGAAGTAGGGGGCGCGGAAATTTTCCGGTAGCGTCAAGCCCAACAGCAGCGCACTACCCCGCGCCATGTCCACATAACCGCTGAAGTCGAGGTAAAGTTGGAGGCCGTAGGCGAGGGTAGCTAACCAAATGTCACCGCTGCCCGCTCGTTGCAAGTTGTCGAAACTGAGTTTGACCAAAATGCCTAGATGATCGGCCAGCAGCACCTTTTTCATCGCCCCGCAGGCAATCAACCACACGCCATCGGTAACTTGGGCGAGGTTGGGCGGTTGCAATTTGCGAAATTGGTTGGCGAGGCCGTGGTAGCGGGTGATCGGGCCAGAAATCAGCTTGGGAAAAAAGAGTTTGTAGGCGGAAAAGCCGAGCAAATTGGTGGCAGCAGGCGCGCCCCGGTAGACATCAATTAAATAGGCAATGCATTCAAACGAAAAAAAACTGATGCCCAAGGGCACCACTACGCTTTCTTTGATCCGGATGGCCCAGTCTTGCAGGGTGGGCTGGTTGAGGCTGGCTCCGATGGTGTTGAGCAAAAAGGGGACGTACTTAAAGCCCAACAGCAGCAACACGTTGATCACAATCCCAGTAACCAACAGAATCAATCGTTGCCGTTGCCAATTTTCTTGGACAATTTGCCATTCATCATTACTCAGGTGCAGTTGAGCGGCATCGGATTTGGTCGCCGCCGAAGCCGCGATCGCCCGTCCCAGGTAATAATTCATCAACAATGCCGCCAGCATCAACGGTACATACTGCACCTGCCAGGAGGCATAGAAGACTAAGCTGGCGACGGTGAGAATCAACAACCGCAGCGACAATTGTTCCACCACCCAAAACAGCCCGATGGTGCTGAGCAGAAATAGCCCATAGATGATCGAGGCAAAGTTCATGG
>CAZJZR010000444.1:0-4207 GCA_964550475.1 uncultured bacterium | reverse complement strand
CTATAAATCCCTCTAAATACTGAGTAAAGCGTCTGATCCCGCCCGATAGGGATCGGCGCTTTACTGCTTTCTGGGCTGTTTAGGATAGGGCGTGACACAGGCTAGGATTGAGAGCCAAATGGGGATCAACAGATCGCTAGACTGTGCGAATCCGCATCCGTTCGTCGCGCCAACTGATCCCGACGTTGAGAACCTATCCGTAAAATAGTTGGGAAGGTAGGAACACTCTACTTTCTGGGTAACCGCTTAGCCAATCCCCCTAGAGACAGCAGTCCGTTCATTGGTTAAATTTCCGTACATTGGTTAAATTATTGGTATCGTTTGTAGCAATTTATCCCAATTGATTTCTGGAGAAACGTTAACCTAAACTTAAGTAACTTCATCAGTTAATTTAATCAGCCAGTTAATCTAGGCCACGGGCATCCCCGTGATTAAAAGACCTATTCCCAAGTAACTATTGCTAACATTGCTGAATTGCCTTTTGTCCCAACACGTTGATTGAGGTCGCCGCTCCACTTGAGTTCCTCTTGTTTGTCTCCTACGATCGCCTCAGACTTTGCCGCCGAAGTGATTAGGCTGAGTAATGGGTTGACGGTGATTTATCAAAACCTGCCTGCATTTCCGGTGGCAGTCGTTGATGTTTGGGTAAAGGCGGGTGCAGCCGTTGAACCAGATGAATGGTCTGGGATGGCGCACTTTCTGGAACACATGGTGTTTAAGGGAACTAACGAGATTGCCCCCGGTGATTTTGATCGGGTGATTGAAAGTCGGGGCGGCATCACCAATGCGGCCACCAGTCAGGACTATGCCCACTTTTACATCACCACAGCGGTGGAGCATCTACCAGAGACGTTGCCCTATTTGGCCGATCTGTTACTGCGGGCAGCGGTGCCGGATGAGGAATTTAACCGGGAACGGGATGTGGTGCTGGAGGAGTTGCGCCAAGCCCAAGACAATCCGGACTGGTTGGGGTTTCAGTCCTTGATGGAGACGGTGTACCAGTGCCATCCCTATCGGCGGCCTGTGTTGGGGACGGAAGAGAAGCTGATGCGGCGATCGCCCGCTGAAATGCGGACGTTTCACCGTGCCTATTACCAACCGGAAAATATTACGGTGGTGGCGATCGGGGGCTTAGAACGCGCCGCCACGTTGGACTTAATCGAGCGATCCTTCAGCCAATTCCCTGACCCAATTGCCTGCGCTACCCACATCACCGAAGCTGAACCGCCGATGACGGAAATTCGGCGGCAGGAGTTAACCTTACCTCGGTTAGAGCAAGCCCGGTTGATGATGGCGTGGGTGGGACCAGGGGTGGAGCATCTGAAAAGTGCCTATGGGTTGGATTTGTTAGCCGTTCTGTTGGCGGAAGGGCGCACGTCGCGGTTATTGCGGGACTTGCGGGAAGAGAAACAGTGGGTGCAGGGGGTAAGTAGTGCCTTTTCGCTGCAACGGGATTCCAGTTTATTTACCATTACCGCTTGGTTAGAACCGGAGCATCTAGAAGCGGTGGAGTACCGGATTTGTGAGCATCTAGCGGATTTGCCCAATTTGCCGATCCCCACTGCCGAACTCGCCCGTTGCCAGCGGTTGCTGTGTAACGACTACATCTTTTCCACCGAAACGCCGGGTCAATTGGCTGGGTTATACGGCTACTACAATACGGTGGCGGATGCGGCGGTGTCGGTGACCTATCCCCAGCAAATCCAAGCGTTGCGATCGGAGGATTTACAACATCTGGCCAGTCAATACATTTCACCCTATCGCTATGCTGTGACAATTCTCAAGCCCGATTAATGCTCAAGCCCGATTAATCCAAACTGATTCACCGGATTAACCCGGATTCAATCGGTGATCCGTTGCTGTTAGACGGTCGCGGATCAGATGAGTGGTTGCAGTATGCCTTCTTTCCCACCCTGTCATCAACTGTCTTCAAGTTAAGGATTTAGCGATCGCGTGAAACCCATTTCTACCCTTGAATCTGCTCCAATTTCCTCCAGTCGGCATAATCTCACCCACCGGGTTGTTTTGCCCAATGGGATCACAGTGATGGTGGTCGAGAATTCTGCTGCCGATATTATTGCCGCTCGGTTGTTTTTGCGGGGGGGCACCCGTTGGGAACCGCGCTACCAAGCGGGATTGTTCTACTTGTTGTCGGCGGTGATTACCAAAGGCACCGATACGCTATCGTCGATGGAAATTGCCGAGCGGGTGGAGTCGGTGGGTGCCAGTGTGGGGGCGGATACGGCTTCCGATTATTTTTTGATGAGTTTGAAGACGGTTTCCGCTGATTTCCCGGAGATGCTGGGTTTGATGGGGGAGTTGCTGCGATCGCCCACCTTCCCCGAAGCCGAGGTGGATTTAGAAAAGCGGCTGGCTCTGCAAAGTATTCGCTCTCAACAGGAGCAACCGTTTGCCATTGCCTTTAACCAATTGCGGCAGGCGATGTACCAAAACCATCCCTATGCCCTGCCCACCATTGGCAACGAATCGACGATGGGGCAACTGGAACGGCACGATTTGGTGCGCTGCCATGAAACCTATTTCCGGCCTGACAATTTGGTGATTAGCATTGTCGGGCGGATTCAGCCGGAGGCGGCGATCGCCCTGGTTGAGAAGGTCTTGGGCGATTGGCAACCGCCCCCCTTGCCGTTCCCGTTTATTGAACTACCGACGATTACGCCCCAACCGAGTCACTTATCCACCGTGCAGGATACCCACCAAGCCGTGGTGATCTTGGGCTATTTGGGTGCCCCCGTGCAAACGCCGCCACCGGACTCGTGCTCTGACTATGCGGCTCTGAAACTGCTCAGCACCTATTTGGGCAATGGGCTGTCCAGTCGCTTGTTTGTGGAACTGCGGGAAAAACGCGGACTGGCTTATGATGTGTCGTCTCTATACCCGACGCGGTTGGATGCTAGCCAGTTTGCCGTCTACATGGGCACCGATCCCCGCAATACGGAGGTGGCGATCGCCGGACTGTGGCACGAAGTGGATCGGCTCTGCCAGGATCCGCTGACGGAGGAAGAAGTGCAAACCGCCAAGAACAAGTTGCTGGGACAATACGCGCTGGGCAAACAGTCCAACTCGCAAATTGCCCAAGTGCTGGGCTGGTACGAAATCATGGGCTTGGGGATGGAATTCGACCAACTGTTCCAACAGGACATTGCAGCGGTGACAGCGACCACAGCTCAAGCCGTTGCCCAACGCTATTTTATTCAGCCTTACATTTCTGTGGTGGGGCCAGAGTCGGCGTTGCAAGCATTGGAGAATGTCGCCAACAGTGCATAACACTCGCTAACCGATTGGCTCTGTTCCATAGCAGCAACCAAGGCGGCATAGGCGGGTTGGTGTTGCTCAATCAGTGCCTTGGCTTGGCGGATGGCTAATCGTTGCCGTTGGTCGATTTGCTGTGGGGGTTGTCCCAAACTGGAGAGCAGGGCGCGTAACTGTTGGCGATCGCTCTCTCCCCCTTCCGCATTGCCATAGCTCACCTGTTCCGCAGCAATTCCGGCCATCCAGATCCGACTGTAGCGTTCCAGCAAATGGGCGGAAATCTGTCCCCGTTGCAGTTCTGTCTCCAACCCGTCGGTGTTGAACACCACACCACCGAAACCGGGTTGGCCGCGTCGGATGGCCTCCCAAGCGGTGAGGGAGTAATCCACCACGGGCACGTCTAACAAATGGGCGACTAAAAAATGGCCTGCTTCGTGGCGCACCACACGGGCGCGATGCTGGGGTGAAAAGTGGGCGATCCAGTCCAATACCAACATGCCGCCGCGCCCCTGCCAACTGAAGGAATCAACGGTGGCAAAGCCCAACAGGCTTACAACAGCGATCGCCGGAACAAACGGCGACAGATTCACCACGGGGCCAAGCAGAGCCGATAGGGTGAGCAGGAAGATGGCGATCGCGGTCAGGTTGAGCGACAGTTCAGACATGGCAAGGACGGCAGGCAAGAAAAAAATTACCGCAGAGACGCGGAGAACGCAGAGCCAATCCTGGCTAGCGCGATTCCCCTACCTCTACGGTAAACCATTTATTACGTTTTTTTAAGCGATCGCCGAGTTAGGTGACTACGCCTTTTTCAGCCAGCTAAACATCGCCCGCAGATCCTTACCCACCTCTTCAATCGGATGCTCGGCTTCTTGGCGGCGCATGGCGGTGAATCCCGGTTTGCCGGCTTGGTTTTCCAAGACAAACTCACGGG
>CAZJZR010000443.1:0-4227 GCA_964550475.1 uncultured bacterium | reverse complement strand
TTTGTCTGATTACCAATAACCCGCGCAAAATTGTCGGTTTGAAGGGCTACGGCTTGGAGGTGGTGGATCGGGTACCGTTGCTGACCGAGGCCACGTCGTACAATTCTGGCTATCTCAGTACCAAGGTGGAAAAACTGGGGCATTTGCTGCGGTTGCAGACCCATTTGGTCACCTTGGCGATCCACTGGCGAGAGGCGACCCTTTCCATTGCCGAACGCTACGAACGGTTGCAAAAACTGCGTCATCTGGTGAAAGCCCAAACTCTGTTCTTGCAGGAAGAGGTGCGTCCAGTGGCGATCGCCCTATTCAATACACCAGCGTTAATTGTGCAGGTTGGCCTCGATCAGGCGATCGCCCAACCGCACGACTGGTATCAGCACCCTGACCATCCCCATGCAGTGGCCATCACCCAACTGCTGACCCAGCTCACCGAATGGCCACAGGTGCAAACCCTGGAATTTTTGATCTCCGCTGGCTCCGATCCGCTAAACGGCTTACATGGCCAAATTGAACGCCATTTGATCGAACCAACTGAGTTTGCCGCCACGGTGGAACAACTGAAACCGCAACAGATTTACCGTTGGCAACAGCCTACCGCCACCCCAGCGTAATTCCCATGGATCAACCATCACCCCTACTGCAACGAGGCAGTCAACGCGCCATGCTCAGTTTAGCCAGCGATCGCAGCATCCTCAGCATTGCCAGTACAGGCAGCATCCTCAGTATCGGCAGTGCGGGAAGCATTCTCAGCATTGGCAGCGTCGGCAGCATCCTCAGTTTTGGCAGCGCAGGCAGTATTTTAAGCGTTTTTAGCGTGGGCAGCATTCTGTCCATGCTCAGCCTCACCAGCGTCCTCACCTTCCTCCACTTCGATCCCACCCCGTTCTATGCGATTTGCATGAGAGGGTGGTTTAAAGGTTGATTTATTGGTAATGGGTGATGGGTGATGGGTAATTGGGGACTGGCGGAAAGGTCAAGTACTTGCAATACGGTGTTGCGAAACGCATCCCCAAAAACTAATTTCCCTATCACCCATTACCCATTACCTATCACCTCTTATCCATTACCTCTTCCCTAACACCCCTTCCAATACATCCCGATGCATCAAGGCTCGATCGACGAGGGATTGGATTTGTTGGGAGGTGAGCGGTTCACCATTGGCGTAATGTTCTAACCACTGGTGGCTAATGGCGGCGGCGGTGGTGGGTGGTGGGGCGTGGTGGTCGCTGTCGGTGAGGCTCCAACCGGGGATAGATAATTCATCCATCAGGGACGAAACCTTGGGGTCGTAGCTGAGGGCAAAGCAGCGACAACCCTCTGCTGCGGCCATGATCAAGCCGTGATAGCGCATGGAGATGGTCATTTCTACCCCTCGGAATAGCCCCTTTAGTTGTTGGGGGTTGGTGAGGCTGATGATGCGACTGGCACCGGGGAGGCGCGGTTGGATGGCTTGGGCGATCGCTAAATCCTGGGACGCTTGAAACGGTACTAATAATACACAGACATCGGTGGCTTGCTGGAATTGGATCAGAGCTTGGGTGAACAGTTCTAGGCGATCGGGAGTGAGGCGGGGATGGGGACGCAGATTCACCGCAATCCGAGGGGCGGGCAGATCCGCCAAACCCGGAACCGGAGCCGCATTTAACGCCCAAACTGGATCGGGAGCTAAAATGGCAGGCACTTGCCAACCCGCCACCAAGTGTGCCGATTCTCCATTCCTGACACTAACTGCATGGCAACGACTAAACGTTTGCTGTGCCATCCAACGGGTGAAGGGGCGGCGTAATGGCCCAATCCCCTGCGCCCAAGCGATGGTTTTGAGGCCAAACCATTGGGCTAAAGCCATCAAGCCACCGTAATAAAGCGGACTGACGGCACTGGTGACATCCTGGATTAAACTGCCGCCGCCCCAAATAAATGCCTGCGATCGCTGCAACGTTTGTAGGACAGTCGGTAAGGCCATGCGATCGACAATTTGGTACGGTCGCCCCTCACCCAAGGCGATCCGTGCCAGTTCACGAGTTTGTTGGCGATCGCCCGACAAAATGACGGGGGTAACGTGGGGCGGCAACATCTGCAATAGCGAGGCTAACAATGCCTCATCCCCACCATTTCCCTTGCCGTAATACCCACACAGAACAGCCCGCATTCACAATTGCCAAATCTCCTTTAACACCATATAGCAAAGTGATTGAGCAAAGCGATCGATGTAAACAAGAGATTGTGGTGATAGGGCATTAACAAGTTAACGGTGAGTTGTGGGTGAAACGCAGCGGGCAAATTTTGATGTGCAGACCGATTGTGCCAACGGGGGATGGGCTGTTGTTGCTGCGGAGTGTGCAGTTACCAGGGAAACGAGTACAAAGCGGCTGGGATTTTGCCAACGGGCTGCGGCTGCAACCGGGTGAATGTCTGGGGAATGGTTAATCGGACAATCCAAGATCTGTGATGCGTTACGCTGTCGCTAATGCATCCTACACAACTTCCAGTTTAGCCCACTTGCTTTATCCCCAATTTAAATTGGTCTTAGGTGCCAGGAGATTGACGATCGCCACAGTCAACCGTTGGTGGACACCAACCCACAAGGTTGGTTCTTCTAAGACAGTCGCACGACCGATGAAGATGCGGAATCTCTGACAGCCCTGTTGCTTGACCCTGATGGCGAGGCTAATTTAGACGACAACGGAGAAATCTCCCCCGCAAATGGTTCAGCGCAAACCACTCAAGACTTTCGGCAACGTGCCGCTCTGGATCTGTATCACGAAAAGTCAGGGGTGTTGGATGGTGATGAGGATACGGAAGTAGACCTGACTTCGGAAGCGTATCAGATTTGGAAGAATGAGATCGCCGCTGATCCATCCCTTAAGCAAACGATTGAAGCGTTGCCGTCTGTGGTCTATTCCACCCGTGCCCATACCCCGACTGCATCCCAGCCCGAAGGGGTATTGATGTATATGAAAACCGCCGAGGGTAATGATTCCTTGGTGCTGGTGAACCGAGCCGGTGAAAGTGTTACCCAGTCTCAGTTGGCGATTCTCCGAATGGCGCAATGTCATCCGGACACGCCCGCCCTGCCCCGTGACCGAGATCATCATAGCCTGGTGGAGGCTGGAACAAACCTGATTCTGCATGAAGAAAAAGGCCAGGGGGGACAGTTGGGTCGCCCATCGGGGGCACGGTTCCGCACCTACGAACGGCTGAAGCGATATACTCAAACGATTAAAGGAACTGTGTTTGAATCGGCTGATTTATTGGCCGCAATGGATTTGATTTATCGCCATCCCCTCCGGCAAGGGGCGATCGACCAACTCAACCGCCAACTGAAGAGTGGCATTAATGATCAGCAATTAGCCGAGTTGGAGATCGCACTCTATTGAGAAGACAGGTTATGTTTAGTACATGAGGTTGACAGCAGCCGCGAACCTCAAATTATTTGCTCTCTGGGGCTGTTTCAGTCATCTTGAACCCATCAGTCAATCGGAGGAAAAATGGTACAAACACTTCAGGCCAACACAGTCACGCTAGACGACTTGCACGCCCACTTTGGGCTACAACTGGCCACATCCTACCAATTCTTCCCCGAATGGATAAATGTTCAGATTGAGCTTACCGAGTCAGAGCAGGCTAGTCTCGATCGCATCCGCACTAATTTCCTCTATCTGAGCCAATCCCCGCCGATGGTAGACAATGCGGTCAAACTGGTGGTGCTGTCTCCCCTACTCGATTTAGCAGGCTCTTATAGTCCACCATTTCGCATTCGTACCGAAGTCTCGATGGCGATCACCGCCTAGGATGACACGGTGGTGATTCCTGGATCAATTGATGTGTTAATGGTGTTGCAGCAACTTTGGGTGCTAGTGATCGAATCCAAGAATTTGGGCATTGGCATCAGCGCGGGGTTGCCGCAAGTTCTCAGTTATATGCTGTCCACACCCAGCCGCGATCGCCCAATGTTTGGGCTGGTAACAACAGGCAGCGAATTTGTCTTTCTCAAACTGGTACAGCAGCCCACTCCGATGTACACCACTTCCAGAGTGTTTTCTATGCTCAGTCCGACCAATGAGCTATACGACGTATTGCGAATTTTCAAAGCGTTGGGAGAGTTCGTGAGTCAATCCCAGTGATTAAGCTCAAAACCAACTGATGCATTCAATCCAAGGACATTAGAAAGTCAGGAGTTACTGTGGTACAAGTCATTGCTGCTAACCAAATTACCCTTGATGATCT
>CAZJZR010000442.1:0-4228 GCA_964550475.1 uncultured bacterium | reverse complement strand
CCCAACGGGCTTATTCTATTCGCCCGGATGTATCCCCCAACTGTTGGATACGCCCTGTAGAGATGCATTGGTGTAACCCGTTTGGGGTTGGAAGGGGCAGCAGACCGACGATATTGGGACGACCTCCGTCTCTGCACCGTTGGGGATAATCAGCTTGAGTTGCAAACAACGTTAGTGGTTCAACAGCCAACTTTCCGAACAAGGGGCTTAACTCGCTTGTCTTGCCGTGTTTGTCTGTCCGTGACTGATTGCGGATTGCTGTATTTAATTTGAAAATATTTAAGCTGAAAAGGGAATTAGCATTAAAAACCGGGAGACATTAAAAAACGGGAGAGTGGTTGGACTCTCCCGTTGGGGGAACTGGTGCTTGGGTGATGGAGTAGAGTTGGGCGGGCGATCGCCTGATTGATTGTTTAGCTCTTGCCCGCCTTCTTTTAGCTTTAAGCGCAGGGCACGCAGTTGCTTTTGCTTTTGCCGTTGGCGGGCAGCTCCGCCTCGACCTTTATCATTGCGGCCTTGCTTGCGGGGCGACTCCCACCGCTTCAGCCGTTGTGAACTTCCAGCCATACTGCTAGTTCTCCTTCATAGAAGTTGTTAGGACACTAGATTTAACAATTAAACTTAATAAATAGTATGGCATACCCAATTGTCATCCCTCCACCATCTGCAACTGCCGAATGCTGCCAGCCTGGCGATCGCTCTATCCGCGCCTATTTGTATTTTATATAAATATCCCATCCCCCTCGTGAGTCTGCGTATACGATAGGGGCGTGAGCACCGTCAGACCAGGGAATAACAGGTGTTGCTATTAGCTCATCCCTAAATTCAGCAACGCCGAACAACATACAGATGAATTTGGTGATTTAGACACAACCAAACCAACATACAGCACTTTTCCGTTCAATTCAGTGCAACAAGAGGCTTAAGCCCCTTGTTTTTCGGTTGGGATAGTGTGCCAAATTGATTGGCAATCTGCTGTGTACAGCTCAAATCTCCTGACGGGGAGTGAATGGTGAGGCTTGCGGTGGTGTTCCCAGCCTTTATGGCTGTGGCAAGCCCGTTATGAAATTTCAGACTATGGGTTGAATTGAGGATGCAAGGATGTTTAACAAAACTGATTTTAAGTAATTTTTACGACTACCATCGTTACAACAACCCTGGAAAATGCTGATGGGTGTGCTTCACATCCCAGGTTTACCATGATAGATTCCACCACGATTAACTGTTCCAGTAACTGTTCCAGCCACTTTTTACAGTTCTGGCTGGTCTGACATGACAGTAAAAACCGTCATCTGTAAATCCTCGTTTTGTCAGAGTTTTGTCAGAATTACTGAGGGGTTTGCCAAGAAATAATATCCCCATTCGTAGCGTCAGGCTTCAGCCATAACGCAGCACAGGTATTTTATGATCACGCAATTCCCTTACCTCAATCACATATAGTCAATCAGAGCAATTCTCAATCACACCGTAACTGTTCACATCCCCCCTGAGGAAAAGTGTTGCGGACTGCGCCCGCTGGTTCTTCCTTTGACGGAACGTGAACAGTTACATCTCACCTATTCTCAATCACACACATTCGGTCAGTAGACACTCTCGATGGGAGGGTACTGCTGAATCGTTGATCAAGGAGGGCATATGCGGGCAGTGCTAATGGCTGGTGGTTCGGGCACACGGTTGCGGCCACTGACGTGCGATTTACCCAAACCCATGGTGCCGATTCTCAACCGTCCGATCGCGGAACACATCATCAACCTGCTGAAACGGCACAACATCACGGAAATTATTGCCACGCTGCACTACTTGCCGGACATCATGCGGGATTATTTCCAAGACGGCAGCGACTTTGGGGTGCAGATGACCTATGCGGTGGAGGAAGACCAACCGCTGGGTACCGCTGGCTGTGTGAAAAATATTGCCGAATTGTTGGATAGCACCTTTTTGGTGGTGAGTGGGGACAGCATTACCGATTTTGATCTGAGTGCGGCGATCGCGTTCCATCGGCACAAGGGTTCCAAGGCTACCTTAGTGTTGACCCGCGTACCCAATCCGTTGGAATTTGGGGTGGTGATCACCGACCCAGAGCAGCGGATCACCCGATTTTTAGAAAAACCGTCACCGGGCGAGATTTTTTCCGATACGGTCAACACCGGGATTTACATTCTGGAAGCAGAGGTGCTGGACTATTTGCCCGCCAATGAGGAAAGTGATTTTTCCAAAGATCTGTTTCCGCAGCTATTGGCGAATAACGAGCCGATGTACGGCTACATTGCCGAGGGTTATTGGTGCGATGTCGGGCACTTGGATGTGTACCGAGAAGCCCAGTACGACGGCTTGCAGCGACGGGTGAAGTTGGATTACCCCTACGAGGAGCGATCGCCCGGAGTCTGGGTAGGGGAAAACACCGACATCGACCCCACGGCCACACTGGAAGCCCCGTGCATGGTCGGCAGCAATTGTCGGATTGGCCCACGGGTGGAGGTGGCCGCAGGCACAATCGTTGGGGATAACGTCACCGTCTTTGCCGATGCGGATCTGAAGCGTCCGATCATCTGGAGTGGGGCGGTGGTGGGGGAAGAATCCCACCTGCGGGCTTGCGTGATTGCCAGAGGCGCACGGGTGGATCGGCGGGCACATGTGATGGAAGGGGCGATCATCGGCTCCCTGTCCACCGTTGGGGAAGAGAGTTTGGTCAGTCCGAATGTGCGGGTGTGGCCGAGCAAACGGATTGAGGCCGGAGCCACCCTCAACATTAACTTGATTTGGGGGCAAGCCGCCCAGCGCAACCTGTTTGGGCAGCACGGGGTGACAGGCTTGGCCAATATCGACATTACCCCAGAATTTGCCGTCAAATTGGGCGCGGCCTACGGCTCCACCCTCAAACCAGGGGCGGAGATCACCATTTCGCGGGATCAGCGCACCGTGTCACGCATGGTATCTCGCGCTTTAATTGCCGGACTGATGTCGGTGGGGGTGAATGTGCAAAACCTGCAAGCCACCGCCATCCCCATTGCCCGTACCCTGGCTCCCACCCTTTCCGTAGCGGGTGGCATCCACGTCCGCATCTGCCCCGATCGCCCAGATTACCTGCTGATCGAGTTCTACGATGCCAAGGGGATCAACATTTCCAAGGCAATGGAGAAAAAAATTGAAGGGGCTTTTTTCAAAGAAGATTTTCGACGGGCGCAGATCCACGAAATCGGCAATATGCTCTACCCGTCCCAGGCGTTGGATATTTACAGCAAAGCCTTTGAGGAGCACATCAACACCGAAGCCATCCGTTACAACAGTTCTAAGGTGGTGATCGATTACGTCTATGCCGTGTCCGGCGCGATTTTGCCGCAACTGTTGGGCAAATTTGGCTGCGATGCTGTGGTTCTAAACGCCAGCCTCAGCCAAACCATCCCCTCCACCATTGAGCGGGAAATGCTGCTGCACCAACTGGGGCAGGTGGTACGGGCACTGCACGCCACCTTTGGGGTGCAGGTCTTTGCCCACGGGGAAAAGTTAATTGTGGTGGATGAAACCGGCACGGCGATTCGTGGCGAAGCTCTGACGTTGCTGATGGTGTATCTGATGCTGACCGCCCATCCCGGCGGCACGGTGGTGGTGCCGGTTCATGCACCGAGCGCGGTGGAGCAGATTGCCCAACGGTTCCAGGGTCGGGTGGTGCGAACCAAAGCCAACCCGACGGCATTGATGGAAGCCTGCCAGTCGTACCCGGATGTGGTGCTGGGTGGCAGTGGCAACATGGGGTTCATTTTTCCGCAACTGCATCCCGGCTTTGATGCCATGTTCTGCATCGCTAAGTTAATTGAAATGCTGACGATTCAGGAACAATCACTGGGGCAAATTCGCGTCGATTTGCCAGACATGACCTACCAAATCCGTAGCGTCCGCTGTCCTTGGAAAGTCAAGGGGGCACTAATGCGCCATCTGGTGGAAACTCATAACCCCAATCAGTTGGAGTTGGTGGATGGGGTGAAGATTTTCAGTCCCACGGCTCCTTCCGGTTCCCAACATCCCCGCGATAGTTGGGTGCTGATTTTGCCGGATGCGGGAGAACCGCTGGTTAGTTTGTATGCTAACAGCCCCAATGCCGAGTGGGTGAATCAGACGTTACATGAGTACTGCGATCGCATTGAGGCGTTTGTCCAAGACTCGCTGAATACGGAACAGTCGAAAACGGAGTTTTGTTGTGATTAGAAATTAGTCATGGGTAATGGGTAAT
>CAZJZR010000441.1:0-4229 GCA_964550475.1 uncultured bacterium | reverse complement strand
GCAGTTCAAACCAGCCGGACTGTTCCCGCAAAAGGGACGGACTGTGGATGCATAGAAATTGGTAACTGGTAATCGGTAATGGGTGATTGGTAATGAGGAAACCAATTACCGATGGATTAGAAACCCGGTTTCTTGAAGAAACCGGGTTTCTCGTATGAACTTACCAATTACCATTCATCCGACATCACCAACAATTCAGTAATTTTGCCGCGTTTTTCTGTGTTGGAATTAATCGCTCTGGTGGCCGCGATCGCCTGCATGGGAAATCCTTGATACAACTCGCGAATAAACGGACAATCGGAGTTGGATAACATCACCTTTACGCCCCGTTGAGCTAATTCAACAAAGGTATCGCGCAAACGAATTTGATCGTCCGGGCGGAAGTCGTAGCGATTGTAGGCGGTGAAACTGCTGGTGGCACTGATGGGATAGTAAGGCGGGTCAAAGTAGACAAAATCCTGGGCAGTAGTGGCTAGGTCTAATACTTGGTTGAAGGGAGCGACGCTAATCTGGGCAGATTGGAGGGCGATCGCGGCAGATTGGAGCAGGGGGCGATCGCAAATTTTGGGATTTTTGTAGCGTCCCATCGGCACATTGAATTCGCCTTTAGAATTCTCGCGATACAAACCGTTAAAACAGGTTTTATTCAGATAAATTAACCGCGCTGCCCGTTCCACGTCACTACCATGGCGTTGGGCACGCACTTGATAGTAATAGTCGGAATTATGGTTGATTTGATGGCGTTCTAATTCAGCAATCACGGCCTCCACCTGTCCCTGCACACACTGGTAAACATTCACCAATTCTGGATTAATATCCATCAATCGAGCCTGTGGCGGTTGCAGATGAAAAAACACCGCACCACCCCCTAAAAACGGTTCGTAATAGGTGGTGTAATCAGTCGGGAAAAAGGGTTGATATTGCGTTAATAATTGACTTTTGCCACCCGCCCATTTCAAAAACGGACGCGCTAATGCTCCACTCGGAGCTTGGGGAGATTTGACTTCAGATGCGACCATCCTGGGTGGGGGAGTTAAGGAGTGCGGAGTTGGGGAGTTAAGGAGTGCGGCGTGGAGAGTTTGGGGTTCGATGGTAGAAGTCCGGACTCCGAACCCCGTACTCCGAACTCTTGAACCCCACTTGGAACCAGATCTGAGATTCGTCAGGACAAATTTTCCACGGATTCAGATTGTCTCCTACAATAATTGAGTTGCCTACAATTGAGTTATCGTCGTGTGAATTACCGTCGCGTTTAACCAGGCAACTCCGTTTAAACACTTAACTTTGGTTGCTTCAACCCGCTTTCTGGAACCATGCAAGATTTTTTTAATAATGTTTCGCGCTATCCCCGTTATTTAATCACAATTACTCTGGGAATTTTTGTCGCACTCTTTGGTTGGCTGGCTCCGCTGTTTAAGCGTCCTGTGACCGCGATCGCCCTCAGTCTGTTGCTGATCTCCGGATTGGTCTTCATCGCCCTCACCCTACAAGCCATGCTAGGACTCACCCCGGCTTAACCACAGCGGCTATTCCTATCCCCATTACTTGTCATCATTCCCTAGGATTACTGCACCATGGCCACCAATCGTCGCGTCTCCCGTGTCGCCGCCCAAATCAAACGGGAGATCAGTCAGATCATCCTCCACGAGATTCGGGATGACCGGGTGGGATCTGGAATGGTCAGCGTGACCGATGTGGAAGTCTCTGGCGACCTGCAACACGCCAAGATCTTCGTCAGCGTTTACGGCACCACGGAAGCCCAAGCAGAAACCATGGCCGGACTGAAGGCGGTCACCGGACAAATCCGCAGCGAACTCGGTCACCGGATGCGCCTGCGCCGCACGCCGGAGCTAGTTTTCTGCGAAGATCATTCCCTAGAACGCGGCACCCACATCCTGTCTCTGCTGAATCAACTCAGCCAACAACGGCAAGAGCGGGAAGAACGGGAAGAGCAAGAGGGTGAAGGGGAATCGGTGGTGAGTGAGTAGTGAGTAGATGGTGGATAGTGAATGCTCGATAGTGCATAGTTCGCAATCAGGAAGGCAGGCACCCACTCATTCAGCCTGAAACACACTGGATTCAACAGCAAAACAAGGACATAGAAATGCCATGTCCTTGTTTTACTGTTGATGACCAATGATTAGCCGATTAGATCACCCGCACCCGGAACCGGACAAATCCAAAGTTGCTACCTGCCCCATTGGAAATAGTACCCAAGTCATAAATCACTGCCCCGTTGGTATTGTTTTGGGCGGGGCAAGAATTACCAGAGGGTAAAGGGGCGAGGGGGGTGTAGAAATTGCCACCGGAGTTGACTGGGCCATTGGCTAACCGAACTTGGTTACTCAGGGGAATGTAGTTGGTACCAATAGGAATCAAATCGCACAGGTTAACATTAATGGCTGGCGATACCCCATCGGACAGGAAATAAACCGTATACTCCACCTCATCCCCGGTTTGCACAGGATTGTTGGCATCTAACTCCAGCACACCCACCAAGGGAATCTGTGACCATCCCGCCGCATTGTCATTCGTATCATTGGGGTCGTCAATCACCGCCCCAAAATTCACCCCAGCCAACGGTGCCCCATTGCGCGTCACATTGGTAATCCGCTTCACCAACCGCAAACTAGGAGCCGCCCCATCCACAATATTCAACTGAAGAAACAACGTATTGCCCGGGAAAAATGTCCAGATGTCTAGTCCTTTTGCATCACCAAAAGAGCCACCGCAGTCATTGTTAGCATTGTTAAAAGGACCAAACGCTCGATTATTCAATCGAGTATCAAATCCCTGAAAAGGATCACTGAATAGAAAGTTTTGCCGATTTTGAAAATTGTTACCCGGACATAGTGCTCCTCCGGGTGTGCCTACAGGGGTGCGATTCAACGTTTGATACCCGCGATCATCGTAAAATCCAAGATGCTGGTTATTCGAAGGATGAGTCGCATTCAAGAGCGTAAAGGTTGGCCCCCCGGCAGAGGCTTCTACGTCAATCAGTGGGAAGTGGTAAACCCCAGATTGAATGTCAAATCGCACCGAGTAATTGGTACCAACTGGGAAATTATTGCCTAAATTATCCTTGCCATCCCAGCGTACCGATTGAAGACCGGGTGTTGTGATCACCCCTCTTAGGACTCGGTTTAGAGGATTGCCAGGGTCAAAGTTTACGCCATCTCGACTGATGACAATCTGATAAACTTGCCCTCTGGCATTGAAGGTAAAGGTTCCCCCGACCCCTAATGAGCTTGTGTTGGCGGTAATGTTACCGTTATAGGCAGGGTTGGTTAAGGTTGGCAGAACGGGAGAACTAGGAATGCCAATGGCTGTAATAGACTCTTCGGCTCCCGGAGATCTAGGATCGGTGAAAAAGATCGTGTGAGTGGGGAGGGCAAATTGGGTATTCCCCACGAGACCTGTACTTAATTGAGCATTAGAACCTCGGACATCATGGTAAAGCGGAGTCACTCCATCACTGTCATAAAAACCAACTAAGTTGGCATAAAAGGCAAATCCGTTGGGATCAAGGCCACGAAAATCAGTCTGGTAACGATAGCCGTCATTCGTAACTACATAAATAGTGGAGTTGACAGGTCGGTTATTGCCACCTGTAAATGCAACTAAATAATCACTAAAGAGTCGGCCATCAATATTTGTAGCTGAAGTGAGACTACTACGAACAGTAACGTCCCAGGCCGCCGTGTCTGTTTGACGTGAGTTAAGTTGAGCGGCAAAATCAATGTTCCCATTCACCCCAGCTTGTGCATCACTATTGGGTCCTGAAGGTCCATAAAAAGCTACATAGTAGATACCTGTAGTCGGTGCTACATAGTAGCAAGGGGTAAAACCTGCACCTCCTACAGAATTTCCAGCAGAATCTAAAATATTTGGTCCGGCTAGCTCTTGATTTCGGGTTGTAATCTGCCCGCGTGTTGTCGCTCCTCTTTGGGCATTACAACTAAAATCAGGACTATTAACTGGAACGTTTTCAGCCCCTTTACGACCTGTAACCCTTCCAGGATTGAATACCACTGCATCCCCAACTGTACCCCCTCTGGGGCGACCTACAGTACTAGATCCCAATAGGATTACTTCACCCGCATTGGCGTAGACCTGAAATAAACTGCGTCGTAGCAGGCTAGAACTAGCTGGCCCCCCATAGGAACTGGTACGCCATTCAATATTGCCTCGCCTGCCAACATATCCAGCAGGATAGAGGTTCCGGCTGC
>CAZJZR010000440.1:0-4236 GCA_964550475.1 uncultured bacterium | reverse complement strand
TTAAAATCATCTAAAACACCCACCCACCTACTCACCCACCCACTCCCCCCCTCACCCACCCATTCTCACTCCCCCATGCCCCAAATCCCCGTCGCGATCGCCATTCTCCAGCATCAGGATCAGTTTTTGTTGCAACTGCGGGACAACATTCCCACCATTGTTTATCCCGGTGTTTGGGGGTTATTTGGCGGTCATTTGGAGGCGGGAGAAACGCCGGAGGTGACGATTCAGCGGGAGTTACGGGAGGAAATTGGCTATTGCCCACCCCGGTTGCAGTTGTGGGGACGGTATGGCGATAGTCAGGTGTTGCGCTATGTGTTCTATGGCCGGTTAGAGGTGGGGTTAGCGGCGTTGTGCCTGCGGGAAGGTTGGGATATGCAACTGTGTGCGGTGGAGGATATTCGTCGCGGCGATCGCTACTCGTCCCAGTCAGGCGATCGCCGCCCCATTGCTCTACCCCACCAAACCATCCTGCTCGATTTTTTGTCCAGGCATCCCGATGGCTAGGCACTTAAAGTCAGTTTGAAGAGATAACTAGAAAAGACCTCAAAACTAAAGTCCACCTATGCGGACTAAGGATTTTGAAACCTGGCTACGCGGGTTTAGTTCTTGTAGATGTGGTTTTAACCGTCCCTCCCTCAAACGTGAAATACGCCCGATGTAGCTTGCTTCCCGTAAGGTGGGATCGCCTAAGCGCGTAATTACCTGGGCAGTCACAATAGATATGTATATCAGTACATCAGTAAATATATGCATCAGTAGTAATTAACCTATTAAATCCAGACATAATCATGTCGTAATCATCCATATGGCAATGGTAATCTTTACTTTATATTGATGTGGTATAGATGATTAATGTAAAGCCTTACGGGTAAAGAGTTTGAGTGGTGCTGGCTATGCCCCCACTGCCGTAAGCAGCTATATGCTTGTGTTTATAGTACTCATCTAGTCGTGATCGCATTGCCGTTGACCAATCGCTTTAACAGCAAAACCCCCTTTTTATGTCCCAGCAGCAGAGCGGCCAAGCGCAATTAGCAGCAGCGCAAGCCCAGATCCAACAACTCTCCCAACAGTTGGCGGCTGAGCGTAAAATGGCGCAGCAAATACAGGCGCAACTGCAAGCACAGCTTACAGACCAGCAGCAACGGCTTACCCAACTCGAAGCCCAAACGGTCACCTATCGGCATTTGTTCGACAGCAATCCACAGCCGATGTGGGTGTATGACTTGGAAAGCTTGCAGTTTTTGGCGGTTAACGATGCGGCTGTGCTGAAATATGGCTACTCTAGAGCCGAGTTTTTGACCATGACCATTGCCGATATTCGCCTTCCGGAGGATGTGCCCCGGTTGGTGGTGAATCTGGCTCAGGTGAATTCTCGGTTCGGGTTGGCGGGGATCTGCCAGCATTGCCTGCGGGATGGACGAGTGATTCAGGTGGAGATGACCTCCCATCCCCTAGAGTTTGAGGGGCGACGGGCAGAACTGGTGTTTGTTCAAGATGTCACCGAGTCTATTACTTTTGAGCAAACCCTCCGCCGTAACGAAGCACGTTATCAGACCCTAGGGCAAACCATTGCCGAACGCACGGCTACCTTAGCCGCATCGGAAGCCCGTCTGAACTTTTTGCTGAATGCCAGCCCTGCCACCGTCTACAGTTGCCAGCCGGATGGGGTCTTTACCTGCAATTTCGTCAGCCAAGCTGTGGAAACCCTACTGGGCTACACTCCAGCGGAATTCTACTCTGAGTCGGATTTTTGGATGCAGTTGTTGCACCCTGATGATGCGGCGCGGGTGTTGGCGGAAATCCTCACCTTATTTAACGGAAACATTCTCAAACATGAGTACCGTCTACGCCATCGCGACGGTCACTACGTTTGGGTACGGGATGAGTTGACGCTGCTGCGGGATCCGGCGGGAACGCCGATCGCAGTGGTGGGATTTCTCACCGATATTTGCGATCGCAAACAAACCGAACTCGACCTGTTAGCCTATGCCGCACGGGTTGAAGATCTCTACAACAATGCCCCATGCGGCTATTGTTCCCTAGATGCCGATAACCGGATTACGGGCATTAACAACACGGCTCTAGTCTGGCTCGACTGTTCACGGGACACCGTGTTAGGCCAGCCGATCACCCAGTTCATGCAGCCAGACAGTCGCCCAATTTTTACCCAGCGACAAGAGATGCTGGCACAACCCGGTCAGGTAAAACAACTCAACTATGTCATTACCCTGCTGGGGAACGATGGCGGGCGGATGCCTGTCCTGTTCAGCGAGGCGTTAGAGAAAGCGGCTGACGGCACTCTAACCGGGAGCCGCATCACCATTACGGACATGCGCCAACGAGTCAAAGCCGAACGACTAGTGGAGCAGCAGCTCAGGCGCGAGAACCTACTGCGCCAAATTACCTCCCGGATTCGCCAGTCTTTAGACCTATCTACTATTTTCACCACCGCCTGTAACGATGTACGGCAGGCACTCCGGGCCGATCGCGTTGCCATCTTTCGGTTCTACCCAGAGTCCAACTACGACGACGGTGAATTCATTGCCGAGTCGATGGTCGGTGATTATCCATCGGTGCTAGCGGTTCCCGTCCATGACCATTGTTTTGGCGATAACTTTGCCAACCTGTATGCCCACGGACGCTACTATGCCGTTGCCGACATTGAGGCTGATCATCTGTCCGACTGCCACGCGGATATTTTGCGGCAGTTTCAGGTGCGGGCAAATCTGGTTGTGCCGCTGGTGGAAAGTGGAAATACGCTGTGGGGGTTGTTGTGCATTCACCAGTGTAGCCAGCCGCGCCCATGGTACACTCCCGACATTCACCTAGCCGAAGAACTTGCTAACCAATTGGCGATCGCCATTAACCAAGCCAACCTATTCGAGCAATTACAGCAGGAGTTGCGCGATCGGCAGTTGGCCGAACAACAACTGGCAGAACGCAACCAACAACTCGCCCTCAGCAACAGTGAACTGGAACGCGCCACCCGCCTCAAAGATGAATTCCTGGCTAACATGAGCCACGAACTCCGCACTCCCCTCAATGCCATTCTGGGGATGACCGAAGCCCTGCAAGATGAAGTGTTTGGCAGTGTCAATGACCGACAATTGAACACCTTCCGCATCATAGAAAACAGTGGCAACCACCTACTCGCGCTGATCAACGACATTTTAGATCTGGCTAAAATTGCATCGGGAGAGGTGAGCTTAGAGTACAGTTCCGTGACGGTGGAACTGCTGTGTAACTCTAGCCTTACCTTTGTCAAACAACAAGCCCACAATAAGCAGATTCGTTTAGTCTCGGAGATCCCGCTCAATCTGGAAAATTTATGGGTTGATGAACGCCGCATCCGGCAAGTGCTGATCAATCTGCTCACCAATGCGGTTAAGTTCACGCCAGAGGGTGGTCAGATCACCCTGAAGGTTTCGGTGTTGCCCCCCACCCCAGATACACCCACTGCCCAGTATTTACGAATGGCCATCACCGACACCGGCATTGGCATCAGTCCAGACAATATTACGAAGTTATTCCAACCCTTTGTGCAAATTGACAGTGCCCTCAACCGCCAACAGACGGGTACAGGGTTGGGGTTGGCGTTGGTGAAACAAATTGTGGAATTGCACGGCGGACACGTTGGCTTGACCAGTGATCCAGGGGTGGGCAGTTGTTTCACCATTGATCTGCCCTATGCTCTGCCTGAGCAGGTGCCCAGCCAACCGGCGGCTGCGTCGCCGCTGTCCCCTGCCGCGATCGCCCCTGACACAACTCTGCTCCCATCCGCTGCCAGCCCAGCCACTGCTAGCCTATCCATCGCCAGCCCGCCCATTTCTAACACTCCGCCGCTCATCTTACTAGCGGAAGATAACCCCGCTAACGTGGCGACGATTTCCGCCTATTTGCAGGCAAGAGGCTACCGTTTGATCACGGCCAACGATGGGCAGGT
The DNA here is from genome assembly GCA_964550475.1 of uncultured bacterium. Taxonomy (GTDB): domain Bacteria; phylum Cyanobacteriota; class Cyanobacteriia; order CAIUCS01; family CAIUCS01; genus CAIUCS01. The sequence continues at coordinate 290 of CAZJZR010000440.1, read as the reverse complement.
CGCGCTTGATTTGGCCATATCCTATCAACCGGATCTAATTTTAATGGATGTGCAAATGCCCGGTATGGATGGGTTAGAGGCAATTAAGCAGATTCGGCAGCGAGAACCCATCTGTCACATCCCAATTATTGTCTTAACCGCCTTGGTCATGGAGGGCGATCGGGAACGGTGTTTAGCGACTGGGGCAAATTACTATCTCGGCAAACCAATTAAGCTGAAGCAATTGGATGCGTCTATCAAAGAGTTACTGGTTGAGCAAGGTTGGCCGTGACTACCCTGTGACATAACCC
>CAZJZR010000439.1:0-4246 GCA_964550475.1 uncultured bacterium | reverse complement strand
GGGGTCAGGAATGGGACTCTATGCACAAACAGATTTGTGTATACACGGTAGCCCCAATTTGGGAGAGGGATTTAGGGTGAGGGCGGAGATCTTGGCAACCCAACAATTGACTTTCATGCAATGTGCAAGAGGTCTAATGTACCTAGCCACACATCTGTAAGGGCAAACGGCAGTTCGTCCTTACCGTGTGATTGGGAATTTTATTTGCACCCTCGTCCCTAGGCTCAACCCCATAGCCCATCTGTAATATCTAAATCCATGATGGATTTGATTGGAATCCGTGATGGTTTTTAGTTAGATTATGGGATTGCATTTATTTATAATTCTGAGCGGGTAAGTATTTATAATTGCGCGATTGGGGATCATTTGTCGGTTACCGCTGGTCGGGAGCAAACAAATTACAACCCAACAGCCTGATCAGCAAGATCAATAGTCATGATATCCACATCATGATGCACGTTATTATCACGTCATTCATTTGGTGGCACTGGCAAGATGAACTCTGGGATTGACCTCCAAGGTACTTTTATCGACTTCTTTCAAGGGCTAGGTCTGCCGTATGGCGTAGCCAAATTCCTGTGGTTGCCATTGCCCATGTTGCTCCTATTGGTAGGCGCAACGGTAGGTGTATTGGTGGTGGTGTGGCTAGAGCGGAAAATCTCTGCCGCCGCCCAACAGCGGCTTGGTCCTGAATACGCTGGCCCCCTAGGGGTACTTCAGCCCGTTGCTGACGGCGTTAAATTACTCGTTAAGGAAGACATTATTCCGGCCAAAGCAGATGCGGTGTTATTCACCCTCGGCCCAATGATTGTGGTGATCCCCGTCTTCCTGTCCTACCTGATTGTGCCGTTCGGCCAAAATCTGGTGCTGACCAACATCGGGACAGGAGTGTTTTTGTGGATTGCCCTTTCTAGCGTGGCTCCCATCGGTCTGCTGATGTCGGGTTACTCCTCAAACAATAAGTATTCCTTGTTGGGTGGTCTACGGGCAGCAGCCCAGTCCCTCAGTTATGAAGTGCCTCTGGCGTTGGCGGTATTGGCAGTCGTCATGATGTCCAACTCCCTCAGCACCATCGACATCATTAATCAACAATCTGGCTACGGCATCCTGGGTTGGAACATCTGGCGGCAACCCGTGGGCTTCTTGATTTTCTGGATTGCGGCCTTGGCTGAATGTGAACGGTTGCCCTTTGACTTGCCAGAAGCGGAAGAAGAATTGGTCGCAGGCTATCAAACCGAATATGCCGGGATGAAGTTTGCCCTGTTCTACCTGGGTTCCTATGTCAACTTGGTCTTGTCGGCTCTGTTGGTGGCAGTCCTCTATCTTGGCGGTTGGGACTTCCCCTTTCCAATTGAGCCAGCCCTGAATTTGATTGGCCTTGACCCTGCCACTCCTTGGGTACAGGTCATTACTGCATCCTTAGGCATCACCATGACCCTCTTGAAGGCTTACTTCTTGGTCTTCGTGGCGATTCTGATGCGCTGGACGATGCCCCGGGTGCGGATTGACCAATTACTAGACTTGGGCTGGAAGTTTCTACTACCCGTCGCCTTGGTCAATTTGTTGCTGACTGCCGGACTCAAACTCGCCTTTCCCTTCGCTTTTGGTGGTTGATCGCTGCATCTAGCGAATCCGGTCAGTCCCATCCGCTGCATTGGTGAATCTTGACGCTGCTTGATGCACCTGAGCAACGTTTTGTTCCATCACCAAATTTCAACCAATCAAGACTCAAACCATCAACCGAACTCACTTAAAACTCAGGATTCCAACCTATGCTGAAGTTTCTCAAGCAAGTTGGCGATTACGCAAAGGAAACAGTGCAAGCGGCCAAGTACATCGGCCAAGGGCTTTCGGTAACCTTTGACCACATGCGTCGCCGTCCTGTTACGGTTCTCTATCCCTACGAAAAGCTGATTCCTTCCGAACGGTTCCGGGGACGGATTCACTTTGAGTTTGACAAGTGTATCGCCTGCGAAGTCTGTGTGCGGGTGTGCCCCATCAACTTGCCTGTGGTGGATTGGGATTTTGATAAGGCCAGTAAGAAGAAGAAGCTGAAGCACTACAGCATCGACTTTGGGGTTTGTATTTTCTGCGGCAACTGTGTGGAATATTGTCCGACCAACTGTTTGTCCATGACGGAAGAGTACGAGCTGGCCACCTATGATCGCCACGAACTGAATTACGATAACGTTGCCCTTGGTCGCTTACCCTACAAGGTGACCAACGATCCGATGGTGACTCCGCTGCGGGAATTGGGTTACCTGCCCAAGGGTGTGCTGGATCCCCACGACCTCGATCCCAAGGCACAACGGGCAGGGCTGCGGCCTGAAGAAATTGTGGCAAAGGGAAATGGGTAATGAATTAGGTCATTGGTAATGGGTAATGGGTGATTGCTAATAAAGCAGATTGCGCGACACCAGCTACACCAATTACCCGTTACCGATTACCCATGCCCCGAACTAATCGATTCAGTAAGGAGACTAACGGGCAGTGAATTTAGCACAAGGCGTTCAGGTTGTTTCATTTGGCCTGCTATCACTGATGGTGCTGGGTGCAGCATTAGGTGTGGTGTTAGCCAATAATATTGTTTACTCTGCCTTTTTGTTGGGTGGGGTGTTTATGTCCATGTCCGGACTCTACATTTTGCTAAATGCGGGGTTTGTGGCTACAGCTCAGGTGTTGATTTACGTCGGAGCGGTGAATGTGTTGATTTTGTTCGCCATTATGTTGGTGAACAAGCGGGAAGATTTCGCCCCCCTCTCCTATGCCTGGATTCGTAAGGGTGTAACGGGTCTGGTGTGTGTAGGGCTGTTTGTGCTGTTGTCAGCGATGGTGCTGACGACTCCCTGGGCAATTTCGTCGGCTCCGGTTTCCGGTGATGGGGCGACGGTGCTGATGGGTGAACATTTCTTCAGCGATTTCCTGTTACCGTTTGAGTTGGCTTCGGTGTTGCTGTTAATCGCCCTCGTCGGTGCCATTATTCTGGCGCGGCGGGAGTTTATTGTCGAAACCACTCCTGCGGCGGATGAGTCGGTGCTGAGGTTGCCAGAACGCCCACGGGAAGAAGTGGGTGTAGCGGGCGATCGCTAGTCCACGTTTACCTTCGGCTACGCTCAGGTAACGTTGGATTTATTCCATTGCCTTCGACTACGCTCAGGCAACGGAATAAATCCAAAACTGCCCTTTCGCGTTCCTTGAGCGTAGTCGAAAGGAACGCGAAAGGAGCAACCCCAACCGCTAAAATCTGTCCAAGAAACGTCCTGAACTGCTCATTGCTGTTTCTCTTGCCTCGTAATGCCCTATGGATTTGCAATATTTTCTCCTGGTAGCCGCCGCACTGTTCTGCATTGGCATCTATGGCCTGATCACCAGCCGTAATGCGGTGCGGGTGCTGATGTCGATTGAGTTGATGCTCAATGCCGTCAACCTGAATTTGATGGCTTTCTCCAATTTCCTTGACCCCAGCGAAATTAAGGGTCAGGTGTTCACCGTGTTTGTGATTACGGTGGCGGCGGCGGAAGCGGCAGTTGGTCTGGCGATTATTCTGTCGATTTACCGCAACCGCGACACGGTGGACATGGAGCAATTTAATTTGCTCAAGTGGTAAGTTGCGGCAACTGACCGTCAGCCCACCTTAGACCACTGATTTCGCTCTGGTTTTGCTACAGATAGGGACACGGCATTGACCGTGTCCCTATCTTTTTGGCGACTGCCTACGGCTGGTTAAGGGTCGGTGTGGTTGTCGCTGTCCTGAACGTCAAGTTGGCGAAAGATGATGATGGTTGCCCGCGATCGCGATCGTGTTGGCGGTATGTTCCAATTGGCAGGCGGTCTGCTGTTGCCGTGGGAGGCACCGCAACGCCGCTACATCATCGCCTAATTCCTCCATCACCAATTACCCATTCATCACCCATTCAGATGAACCAGGTTGAAGGAAGTATGAAGTTCAGCCCTCTGCCAGACTGAAAAAACATCATACCTTCACACACATTGGTTGAAATATCTGTATGCTTCCCTTCGACAACTCCTCTGCTATCTCAGCCGTCTTCCAGCACGCCCTGTCCACAGGTCACCTCACCCGCCTGGACGAAGCTCAGTTACACCAAGTCATGGTCTCCGACCAAATCCTCTCCAGCACAGAACTGTACCAAATCCGCGTTCTGTTGGATCGCCTCGCGATGGGGCTACTCAAAATCGTTGATTAAGTCTGTTGATTAAGTCTCTAGTGGGTAGTCAAACTGATTAG
>CAZJZR010000438.1:0-4256 GCA_964550475.1 uncultured bacterium | reverse complement strand
TTCGCCGCCGAATTTTACCGCTGATCCATCCGTGGTCACGGGCGATCGCCTTTCTACAACTGGATAGCCCTGCGGCCCGCCAGCAGTTTTATCAGCAGCATTGGGACACCTGGCGATGGCGGCTGGTGGTGCGGTTATTTTTCTCACGGTTTAGCTTGGGTCGGCTCGGCACGGATCCTAGCTTTTTGCGCTACGCCCAAGCCGACCTGCCTGGTCACTTGCTCCAACGCATCCAGCACATCCTCACCCAACAAGCCCCCCTAACCAACCCCTACCTCCAGTGGATTTTGTTAGGCCACCACGCCACCGCCCTACCCTATGCTCTGCGCCCGGAAAATTTCGCCGCCATCCGCGCCAACCTGGATCGCCTAGAGTGGCATTGCACGGCTCTGGAAGATTTTGTGCAAACCCTAGCCCCTGACTCGATCCACAGCTACAACCTCAGTAATGTGTTCGAGTTTATGTCGCCCGCTACTTACCATCGTTTATTGCTTGATTTACGCCGCGCTGGCTGCCCAGGCGGACGGCTAGTGTACTGGAACCAAATCGTCGATCGCCACCGCCCCCCCAGCCTTGCCAACTGTCTAGAACCGTTGAGTGCGATCGCCCAATCCCTCTATCAGCAAGATCAGGTCTGTTTTTACCGCGATCTGGTCATCGAAACCATGATTTAACCCCATCTCACCTGGGTTACGGGTTACTGAACCATCGAGGTCTGAAGTTTATGGTGGTTGCGCTGGAATTGTGAGAAGTTGACAATCCAAACAGAAAAGGTTGACAATTGATCTAGAATCAACCTAATTAACTAACTGCGGATTATAGAATTGCCGTGATTAAAGTCGGTAAACGTAGTGAGGAAATCCGTCAATTTATCCTGACTCACTTAGAGCAACACCCTAGGGAAATTGCCGCCTTAACTGCCCAAGAATTTGGGATCAGTCGGCAAGCGGTGAATAAGCATATCCAACGGCTTGTCGAACAAAAAGCAATTATTGTTTCAGGCTCGACTAGAAATAAATCTTATCAATTGCATCCATTAGTTGAATGGGAACGCATATATGCCATCGTTGAAAAGATGGCAGAAGACATCGTTTGGGATGATGATATCCAGCCATTAATCAAAGATTTACCCGATAATGTCCGCAGGATTTGGGCGTATGGCTTCACTGAAATGATGAATAATGCCATTGATCATTCATCCGGTCAGTCCATATTAGTTCGACTTGAACGAACAGCTCTGAACACAGAAATCTGGATCTCTGATGATGGAGAAGGAATTTTCAAAAAGATTCAGCGCGTATTAGAACTGCGTGATGAACGCCATGCCATTCTGGAATTATCAAAAGGTAAACTCACGACTGATCCAGACCGACATACTGGTGAAGGCATCTTTTTTGCATCACGGATGTTTGATCAATTCGCGATTTTATCAGGCAATGTGTACTTTTCCCATCAGTTTGATCAGGTAGAAGATTGGATTCTTGAAACTCAGGGTCCACAATCTGGAACAGCAGTGTTTATGAAACTGGCTAATAATACATCCAGACAGATTAAACAAATATTTGACACTTTTTCATCCGGGGATGATTATGCGTTTACAAAAACAGTAGTCCCTGTTCGGTTAGCGCAATATGGTGATGAGAAACTTATCTCTCGATCGCAGGCGAAGCGATTGTTGGATAGGGTGGATAAATTTAAAGTAGTCGTTTTCGATTTTGCTGAGGTAGAACTAATTGGACAGGCATTTGCCGATGAAGTGTTTCGAGTTTTCAAAAAACAACATCCAGAAATTAATCTGGTGAGTCTGAATGCCAATATCGAGGTCGATCAGATGATTCGACGCGCCCAAAGTAACCTCTAAGCGACGGGTTTACAGGTTACTTTTCCATGGATTAGATGCACGAAAAATTAACAGTCTAACTATTACCATTTACCATCTCCTCCATGCCAATCATCCCCCTCGATCCAACCCAACACCCTTACCGCAGCGACTTGCCACCACTACAACCAGAGCGAGTCGCTTTGCAGCAACCGGATGCCCACTGGGGGTTGGTGGTGGATGATCAATTGGTGGGGCGATATTCCTTGTGGTACCAGCAGACCTCGACCTTGGCCGCTACGGGTGCCTCAGCCCAGGCAGCGGTACGGGTGGGGATGATTGGCCACTATGCCGTTGCCGACGACCCAACCATAGGGAATCAGTTATTGGATCATGCCTGTGGGCAGTTGGCCGCGCAAGGATGCACGGTGGCGATCGCGCCCATTGATGGCAGTACGTGGTTTGACTATCGGTTAGTCACAGAAGCGGGAACGGAGCCAGCCTTTTGGCTAGAGCCAGATCAGCCTGCATCGTGGCAAACCGCTTTTTGGCAGCAGGGGTTTGAACCCATTGCCCAGTACCGCTCCGCCGTCAATCGGGATTTGACCCAGCGCGATCCCCGGTTGCAGACTGTGCGAGATCGCCTGCATCAACTCGGCATCCGTTGGCAGTCGCCCCAAATCCAGGACTGGCAACAGCATTTGCAGCAGCTTTACCCACTGATTGACCGTTGTTTCGCCGCCAATTTTCTCTACACCCCAATCCCAGAATCGGTGTTCATCACCCTGTACCAATCGCTGTTGCCACAGATGCAGCCGGAGTTGGTGCTATTGGCCTATGACCGCGATCGCCTGATTGGGGTTATCTTTGCCCTACCCGACCACCGCAATCCCCACCTCCGCCAGTTGGTGATCAAAACCGTGGCGGTGCTGCCAGAGCGACGCTATGCCGGATTAGGGCAAGTATTGGTGGAGGAGGTGCAGATGATTGGCGATCGCCTCGGTTACCAACAGGCGATCCATGCCCTGATGCACACGGCAAATCCATCTGCAAATTTAAGCGATCGCTACGCCCAAACCATCCGCCGCTATGGGTTATTTGCCAAAGCTTTACAATACCCAGAAACTTAAGGTGGAGACATCGGTCGCTGGCTGGCTGTTCCCATTACCAATCACCAATTACCAATTACCAATTACCAAAATCCACAATTGATCGCCGAGCAGAACATAGAGCATCCCTAACTAATCTTCAAGTTAATGAACACCGTGGCTAAAAACGTTAGTTGAGCTGCCAGGGCAAACAGATAAATCACCGCCCGCGTTTTGAAAATCGACAGCATCAAGCCAATCCCCTTGAGGTCGATCATCGGGCCAAAGACTAGGAACGCCAGCAATGAACCGCTAGTAAATGCAGAGGCAAAGGACAGGGCAAAGAAGGAATCGACGGTGGAGCAGATGGACACCAACGCCGCCAACAGCATCATTGCCACCACCGAGGTGACGGGGCCTTGTCCCAAACTCAACACCAAGTCACGGGGAGCAGCGATTTGGATGAAGGCCGCGATCGCGCTGCCTAGCACCAACACACCCCCCAATTCCCGCACCTCTTGCACCGTATTTTCTAAGAACAACCGCAACCGCTCCGCCATGGTAATCATCTGCGTTGGGTTGGTATCGGGGGCAGGGGTGAGGCTGTCCAGCTTGAGCGGAGCCGCTCCCGCCTGCCCTAACAAAAAAGTGCCGGACTGCAACAGCGGCGAGACTGGTTCGGCAACGGGATCGGCTTGTTTGACCACCGGAGCGGGCATGGCACGGGCGACCGCTGGCTGCAACAAGGGGCGCAGATCGGCTTGGGCACTGAACACCCACCCGACGATGGTGGCGATCGCCAACGACAACAGCAACCGCAGCACCACCATTTCCGGTTGATCCCGAAATGCCGTCCACGTAGACCACAGCACAATCGGATTCACCGTCGGAGCCGCCAGCAAAAAGCCAATCGCCACCGGAGACGGTGCCCCCTGGATCAGCAACCGTCGCGCCACGGGCACGTTGCCGCACTCGCACACTGGAAACAGAAACCCCACCAAACTACCCGTAAACGCGCCCAACAAGGGATGTTTGGGTAACGCCGCCAGCAGCTTGCGCTCATCGACAAAAAACAACAGCAGGCTGGAAAACAGCACCCCCAATAACAAAAAGGGAAATGCCTCCACTAACAAGCTGAGAAATAGGGTGAAACCTTTTTGGAGTTGAACCATGCCAGCAGAACGGAGAAGTCATGGTCATTCTATCGAATTACAGTCGCTCCAGCGTGGTCTTTGATTCGCACGGTAGAAACTTTTGCCCCAAAATCATGCCGGGAATCCTGTGTGCAGGGCACAGGCAAAGCCTTTCTTGGCTGACGTAACTATTCACATTCGCTTCAGGCACAGTCG
>CAZJZR010000437.1:0-4256 GCA_964550475.1 uncultured bacterium | reverse complement strand
CATTGCACTTAGGTGTTGGGCTGCGGCCAATTCTTGACAATATTGTTCCCATTCTGGGTGGGCTTGGCAAAGCTGTTCTAGAGACGCTATCATGAGCATCATTTTTCTTGTGGGACAGGGATACTATACCTGTCCTTTTTTATTTCTGTCACCTGTCACCATAAAAAGGTGACTGGGCTTATACACGTGTACTCCCCTAACTCCTGGATGCGCCCCGATTAATCGGGTTGGCCAAAATGCTGAAAACCCTGTTGCAAACTTAACCACTGCTCCTCTCCCTGCCCCACCAGTTTTACCCCTGGCTCGGCGACGATCGCCCCCACAATCGCTGCTCCTGCGTCCAGATGGCTGACCACTTGTTCGGCGATGGACAGCGGCAAACACAGCACTAATTCAAAATCTTCGCCGCCATACAGTGTCCATTGTTCCGCCTGATCTCGCCCCACCCAGTCCACTAAACCGGGAGGGATGGGCAGGCGATCGCGGTGCAACCGTGCCCCAACGCCACTGGCACGACAGATTTGCAACACCGCATCCGCTAACCCATCGCTGCTGTCCATGCCGCCGATGCCGCGATCGCTATCCCAGTGTGCTAATGCTGACCAGAGATGGGGCAATACATCCAACCGAGGCACGGGATACTGGTGGGCGCGGATGAATGCCTGACGGAGATCCGATGGCAAGTCTGCCGCCAAGCCCAACTCTGGATGCAGCAACACCTCCAACCCCGCTCGCGATGCCCCATGGACTCCGGTCACCACCACCGCATCCCCCGGTTGCGCCGCCGATCGCCGCAACACTTGCTGGGGTTGGACACAACCAAACGCCGCGATCGCCACTGTGGTGATGGGCGATCGACACACATCGCCACCCACCACAACTGTGCCATACCGTTGTAAACAGTCCACTAATCCCGTGTAGAGTTGCTCCACCCACTCCACCGTCAGGTCACCTGGCACCGACAAACCCACCGTGATCCCCAACGGTGTTGCCCCCATTGCCGCCAAATCCGATAAATTGGCCGCCGCCGATCGCCAGCCCACGGACTTGGGCGGAGTGGTGCGATCGCTAAAATGCACCCCATCCACCAACACATCCGAGGTCACCACCAACTGATGCGCCGGGGGCATCGGCAGCACCGCCCCATCATCCCCGACCACTCCCGCTGGACAAAATTGTTGGAGTCGTTGCAACAACCCCTGTTCCCCAATCTCCCGAACCGTTACCACCTGTTGACCTATAACCTAAGGAATCCGTCAATTCAAGCCCGTTGTTGCCGTTCCAACCGCAACTTGGGAAAACGGTAAAACGTATCCCCATCCCCATCCACCTCAGCGGTCGCCTCAAATGCAGAGACCTGCGCGTCCAAATAATGTTTGGCCAGTTGCGGTTCCACCCGTGCCGCCATCGCTAACTGAATCAGGGAAATCCGTCCCTGTTGAATTTCTAACAACCGATAAAAGGCATCCTCCAATTGTTGGCGTTGTTGACTCAGTTGCCGATTGCGAAGCAGGAACGCCCCAATCAGCCCTCCGATCGCAACTACAAGGGCAATATCAATAATTGGCATGGTTTCAGGATCGTCGCTTCACGTTAGAATCTAATACAAATCGTTTACATTTACATTGAGTAGAGTAGTAAAACGTTATGACACCCAGTTTGGTTAACTTTTTTTGGAGCTTGCTGTTGGGCGCAGTGATCGTTGTGCTGCCCGCTACCCTTGGTTTGATCTTTATCAGTCAAAAAGATAAGATTCAACGCTCTTAAGCATGGCACGGGCGATCGCATCTTTTACGGATCGGTTTCCCAGTGGCATGGCAATCCTATCGGCAAAACATTTGAGCCAATCTGTTTTGAGATCCCCAACTTCTACCTAGGAGCTGGGGATTCCCCTATTTACAGCCGCTTACCCTATGTCACTTGCCCTATGGTGGACGACCTGTTAACGTCTGGTTGAAGCGGTTGCGGCGCTGTCCGTTTGGAGATTACCCATCGACTGGTTACCATAGGAAAACCGACTATTGGACTAATGACTCATTCACTGTCAGTTCACTGTCAGTCCATAATTGCTGATTAATCCATGATTGCTGATTAATCCATGATTCATGCATGATTAATCTATTAGTCATGTATTCGTTGAGTCATGTATTAGTCATGCATGGCCATTCCCGGATAGATTACAGCGGATTGATTACAATGGTGAGCAGATGGGTGGTGAGCAGACGGGAGCAGCGGTACACCACTGGGCACCAGCGGGCACAATGCCACAATGAGGACAAGCCTCAAGGGTTGAATCTTCCTGATTGGTCATTGAAATTGCCCATTGAATTCTGGCTGTCTGCTGATTAAACTAGAAAACCGCTGGGATATAGCCGCTTGCGGTATTGTGGGTTAAGCTCACAGCACTCAACCTCTTTCCTTGTGGGGGGGGAATTTAATTGTCTGTGCCGCATACATCTGCCGCATAGCTGCCGCGTATAGATGAAGACTGCTATAACTGGTTACAGCGATTTTCGCTTCAGTGGCCACCGATGAAAATTGCTGTAGGACGTAAGGAGAGATGAGATGGTAAACGTTGGGCTGAGTTGGAGCAGCATGTTGGGGGTGATTCTCGCTGTGGCGGGAGCCGCGCTTTACTTCCTGCGTTCCATGCGTCCCAGTCTGGCTCGCGACCATGATATTTTCTTTGCCGCTGTAGCATTGCTCTGTGGTGGCATCCTATTCTTTCAGGGTTGGCGACAAGACCCGATCTTGCAATTCGGCCAATTCCTGTTGACGGGTTCGGCCATTTTCTTCGCTGTGGAAAGTATCCGATTGCGAAAGGTTGCCACTGAACAAGCCAAGCGCAGCACCCCGATTGTCGATGATGAGCGTCCCGTTAGTCGGGTGTATCGGGCTGAATTGGATGAACTGTCTCCTTACGAGGAACGGCCTGTGGCTCGCCGGATTCGCGGTAGTCGGGATGGGCGATCGGAGTTTGACGATGAGGTCGAAGATGATGTGCGTCGTCGTCCCCCTAGCCGCAACCGTCCCCCTGCCAGTTCCACGGGTGGTGGCAAACCTCCCAGCACTCGCACAACCCCTCCCCGTCGTCCCCGCCCCCGTCCCGATGGCTACAGTCCAGATATCGACGACGTGCCACCCACTGGCATGGGTGAATCACCGCGTGAATCTCGCCGTTCGCCCCGTGCGCCAGAACCTCCGGTCTATGGTGGCGATAGCTACAGCGATGCGGATGAACCGATTGCCAGACCGCGTAAACGCCCTCCTGTGACCGATGAACCACCCCGTTCCCGTCCCCCCGTCAATGATGATGCGGGTGATTATGCGGATTACCAACCGATCGACTACTCCGAAGATGATGAACGGGATAATTCCAGCAATTTCGACGATTTTTAAGCGAGGGGTTCAATTGGGGTGACCACCATTCAACCCTCAACCGTTCTCACCATTCCGGTGGTCGATTTAGTTCAGTATCCCCTCCGGAAACTTCGGGTTAACCATTGGCGACGGTTGTTGTGGCGGCGGTTGCTGCTTGGCGCGATCGCCGCCCTACTCACCGCCTGCGCCCAAAACACCGTTCCGATTGGTCCCTCGCCGCTCAACAGCCGCTACACCGAAGGTCAACCCTCGATTAGCGGCAACGGTCGTTATTTGGCCTTTGTCTCCAGTCGCAATGGCCAACAAAATATTTTGATGTATGACCTGCAAATGCAGCAGTTTGTCCCGTTGCCGTACCTGAATCGGGGGGACGCGATCGCTGATAGTCCCAGCATTAGCTACAACGGGCGATACATGGTCTACATTGCCAGTGACCAAGGACGGGCAGAATTGCAGTTGTATGATCGCGTTACCCAACGGAGCCAAATCCTCACCATGGGCTATCGGGGATGGGTGCGATCGCCCAGCATCAGCCCCGATGGTCGCTACATCGTGTTTGAAAGTGGCTATCGCGGCCAGTGGGACATCGAAATGGTAGACCGAGGTCCTACCATCGAACTTGACTTGCCCCAAGGTGCCCGGATTGGCGCGCCTTCACCTGCACCCAACCCATAACTTCACAGCTTTATATAGCTTTATATAAGGGTGTGCAAATAAATAAAATACCCGGCGTAGGATGCATTAGGCTTCAGCCGTAACGCATCGTGTTTAATCTAATCTATGTGTACTTAATCTATGTGTACTTTATTTTCACGCTCCTCCCTAACCTCACAACTTTACAAGAGTTGCGTAGGGCGGGAGAACAGGCGGAAATA
>CAZJZR010000436.1:0-4261 GCA_964550475.1 uncultured bacterium | reverse complement strand
GCGAGTTGCAACGGATGATCGTCACCGGGATCGAATACACCGACGGCCCGATCGCCCTGCGCTATCCCCGTGGCAATGGTTACGGTGTACCCTTGATGGAAGAGGGTTGGGAATCGCTACCCATCGGTAAGGCGGAAATTCTGCGGAATGGCGATGATCTGCTGATGCTGGGCTATGGCTCCATGGTCTATCCCGCCATGCAAGCGGCGGAAATCCTCAGCGAACACGGGATTGAAGCGACGGTGATTAATGCCCGCTTCGCCAAGCCATTGGATACGGAGTTGATTCTGCCGTTGGCTCAACGGATTGGTCGGGTGGTGACGCTGGAGGAAGGCTGTCTACCGGGTGGATTCGGTTCTGCCGTAGCCGAAAGCCTGATGGACAACGACATTTTGGTGCCCCTGACCCGTTTGGGTGTGCCCGATATCCTGGTGGATCACGCGAAGGCGGAAGAGTCGTTGGCCGATCTGGGTCTGACGGGTGCTCAAATTGCCGATCGCCTGCTGAAAACGTTGAAACCTGAACCTGTGAAGGTGGGGGTATAGGAAAAGCAGCATGGGTGTGAGATGAGTCAATTAAGCCAAACTCACACCCATTCAACTCGCTGTTACTAGCCTGGGAACGAGCGTAAAAATAACGTACCCATTAAATACCCGGCATTGCTGAATCAGGATATGAATTAGAAATTCGATGAATTGGCACTTCGTTCCAATTCATCCTGCTATTCAGCACCACCTAAAATAACCCCATTAAAGTACCCACAATGTGTTTGGGTACTTTATTTATTTGCAAATCCCTTGGGGCTGTACAGGTAGCTCTGGGTACACATAGATCTGGCTACACAGGTCAGACTGTGGGAGTCTTTGAAGACCTGTCGCAGTCTGAACGGCTAACTACTCACACCGATCGCCGCAGCCTCAACATCCTCTGGGGTGGCGAGGGGACAAATCGCTTCTTCTTCCCGCATCACGGCGAGGTCAAACCAGAAGGTGGTGCCGATGCCGACTTCGCTGACCAGATGGATGCTGGTGTGGTGTTTCTCGACAATGTTACGGACGATGGATAGGCCGAGTCCGGTGCCTTCTAAGGTGTGGACGCGATTTTCAACTCGGAAGAAGCGATCGAAGATGGCCTGTTGGTCTTCGGGATCAATGCCGATCCCGGTGTCCGATACTTCGATGCGAACCACCTGGGGATCATCGAGTAAGCCTTGGGTGTGATTGTAGAACTCTAAGCCTTCAAACCCCTGCATCTCTTCCGCAGGCCGCGCCATCGTATAGGCTCGCAGCATCACCTTGCCACCGGACTTGGTAAATTTGAGGGCGTTCCCCATCAGGTTGGTCAGCACTTGCAGCAACAGGTCGTAGTTGCCAATCACCGGGGGCAGGGCAGGGGTAATTTCCTGTACCAGTTCGATGCCCTTGTCGCGGGCGTTGAGATGGTGCGATCGCACCACCTGTTCAATCGGTTGGGCGATATCTACCGCTTCAAAGTGGTAGGACTTGCCCGATTCCAAGCGAGACAAATCCAACATATCGTTGACCAAGCGGGTGAGGCGATCGGTTTCCCGGTTGGCGGTTTCCAAAAATTCGTGTTGTTCCTCTGGTTGCAGGCTATCGCCATACTCCTGCAAGGTTTCGATAAACGACTTAATGTTGAACAGCGGCGTGCGGAGTTCGTGGGAGACGTTGCTGATGAACTGACTTTTGGCCTCGTTCAATTCCACTTCGCGGGTAATGTCCTGGACCGTCATCGCCACCCCTTTCACGGTTTCCCGATACAGATCAAACACGGTGGTGAGCAAAATCCGCACGGTACGCTTGGTCGGTTCGGTCAGGGTAATGCGGAATTCGGCTCCGTCGCGATCGCGATCGCCGCCCATAATCTGAAACAACGGACGGGTGATTTCCACCTGTACGGGTGGCGGCAGGATATACAGGACATTTTTGCCAATGGCATCGGTGCCATCCCAGTTGAACAACCGCCGCGCCGTCGGATTCGCCAACACCACCTGCATATCCGTATTCAGCAGCACCGCCCCGTCCACAATCGTAGACACCAGTGTTTCCAGCTTGGCCTTTTCTGCTGTCAATTCCTCAATGTTTTGTTCCTCGTACCGTTCCAGCCGCTCCGCCATAATGTTGAAGCTGGCAATCAGTTCGCCCAATTCGCCGCCAAAAGGCAGGGTCACTCGTTGCTGGAAGTTACCGTCCGCAATATTTTTCACCCCCAAGGACAATTCCTTAATCGGGCGGGTAATCGTCAGCGCGTTGAACACCGCCCCCAGAATCACCATCACCCAGATGGAGACAAACACGGCAATGGTGACATCGCGGGTGAGGTGGGAGGAGGTGCCGACGGTGGGATTGGGGTTAATGCCGATCGCCAACACGCCAAAATAATCGTTTTCCTGCACCAAGGGCACAAACACATCGGTCACCTCGCCATCGGGGGTGAGGTGTTGCCGCACCATCGGTAACCGACTGCTGCTGGTATATTCCTCTGGCAGTTCAATCCGCCGCTGTAATGTCAGGGAATTCTCAACCGCATCATCAGAAAAGGGAATGCCAAATCGCAGTTCGCCAGCCCCATCGGCATAGAGAATGTAGCGGACACTGGAGGTGCTTTCATAAAACCGCTGGGAAAACTGCGCCGCTTCTGTCAATTGGTCAGCCGCCACCAACGGAGCCACATTAGTCGCTAGCAGCAGTCCCAAATCGCGGCCAAAGCGGGTATCGGTGAACCGGGCATCCTGTTGGATGATATTCACCGCCCAGAAAGTCAGACCGCTCATAATTAACGACACGGCCAACGTTGCAGCGGCCAGCAGTTTGGTCTGGAGGGTAAAGCCGGACCACCAGCGGCCAATCATATCCCGGAGGGTGGTGAGAAACGCCAACATTGCAGAGATGCTAACAGGAGGGGAGGACTGGAGTCATTAACGGTCAGTTATCGATCTTACTCGGTATCCAATGTCCCGACGATAGTAGATGCCGTCAAATTGAATGGCATTCAGAGCACTGTAGGCATTGGCAAAGGCGGCATCAAAATTGTCGCCCAGAGCCGTGACCCCCAACACGCGACCACCATTGGTGACGACCGTGGGCAGACTGCCAATGCTTTTGAGCTGGGTACCGGCGTGGAAGACCATGGCTCCGGTGGTTTCGGCAGTAGGAATGCCGGAGATCGGCTTGCCTTTGGCGTAACTGCCAGGATAACCTGCGGCGGCGGCAACCACACAGGCGGCGACTTCCGACTTCCAGGTAATCGGTTGGTCGGCGAGGGTGCCGTTGACGCAGGCGAGGAGTAACTGCTCTAAGGGGGTTTCCAGTAGCGGCAGCACCACTTGGGTTTCCGGATCACCGAAGCGGCAGTTGAATTCCACTACTTGGGGATCGCCCGCTGGGGTGATCATCAGTCCGGCATACAACACGCCTTTATAGACAATGCCGCGTTGATTGAGAGCCGCGATCGCGGGTTCCAAGACTTCCTGCTGAATCCGTGCCATTAATTCGGGGGTCACCAGGGGAGCGGGGGCGTAGGCACCCATGCCGCCTGTATTGGGGCCGGTGTCGCCGTCGCCAATCCGTTTATGATCCTGCGCCGGAACCAGGGGACGGATGGTGGTGCCATCGGTGAGAGCCAAGACGGAAACTTCCTGTCCAGTCAAATAGTCTTCGATCACAACCTGTTTGCCTGCATCGCCAAACTCACCGCCAAAGGCCGCCGAGATCGCCCCCGT
The DNA here is from genome assembly GCA_964550475.1 of uncultured bacterium. Taxonomy (GTDB): domain Bacteria; phylum Cyanobacteriota; class Cyanobacteriia; order CAIUCS01; family CAIUCS01; genus CAIUCS01. The sequence goes on along the minus strand of CAZJZR010000436.1, from coordinate 519 downwards.
CGCTTCTTCTACGGTCATCGCCACGGTTACACCCTTCCCCGCCGCCAATCCATCGGCTTTGACCACGATGGGGGCACCGTGTTGGGTCACGTAGGCGATCGCCGCCTCCGCCTCGGTAAACACGGCTGATTTGGCCGTAGGAATTCCTGCTTCCTGCATCAAACCCTTTGCCCATGCCTTACTGGCTTCGATCTGGGCACCCGCTTGGGTCGGGCCAAACACCGGAACCCCTAATTTGCCTAAATAATCGGTAATCCCCATAGCTAAGGGCACTTCTGGCCCCACCACCACCAACGACATGGCATTGGTTTCCACAAACCGAGCGATGCCCTCAAAGTCATCTTGCGGTAAGGGGACATTGCGGCAGTTGAATAATGTGGCGGTTCCCCCATTTCCAGGGGCGCAAACCACCTGCGTCACCCGCTTGGATTGCAATAGTTTCCAGGCGATCGCGTGTTCACGGCCACCATTCCCCACCACCAAAATCTTCACCCTGATCTCACTCCTGCGAACAAATCG
>CAZJZR010000435.1:0-4272 GCA_964550475.1 uncultured bacterium | reverse complement strand
GAGTCCGATCGCATCCTCTACATCGGCAAATCCAAAGCCTTGCGATCGCGCGTCCGCTCCTACTTTCGGGATTTGAGCAACCTGAATCCCCGCATCGAACTAATGGTGCGGCAGGTGGTGGAAATTGAATTCATCGTCACCGACACCGAAGCCGAAGCCCTGGCGTTGGAAGCCAACCTAGTGAAGCAACACCAACCCCACTTCAACGTGTTGCTGAAGGACGACAAAAAATACCCGTATCTGTGCATCACCTGGTCAGAGGACTACCCGCGCATCTTCATCACCCGCAAACGCCAACTGGGCAAGGCCAAAGACCGCTACTATGGCCCCTACGTGGACGTATTTTTGCTCCGTAGCACCCTGCATCTGGTCAAGCGCATCTTCCCCTTGCGCCAACGTCCTCAGCCGTTGTTTAAGGATCGGCCTTGCCTGAACTACGACATTGGCCGCTGTCCCGGCGTTTGCCAAAAACTGGTCACCCCGGAGGAGTACCGCCGCACCGTCATGAAAGTGGCGATGGTATTCCAGGGGCGCACCAAGGAATTGGTGGATATCCTCACACCGCAGATGCACCGGGCAGCAGAGGAGTTGAACTTTGAACTGGCGGCGAAATTGCGCGATCGCATCCGGGGCTTGGAAGGACTGGGAGCCGACCAAAAGGTGCAGTTACCCGACGATACCGTGTCCCAGGATGCGATCGCACTCGCTGCCGACGAGCAACACGCCTGCATCCAACTGTTCCAGATCCGGGCAGGGCGGTTGGTAGGCCGCTTAGGCTTCGTCGCCGATGCCCAATCCGGCGATCCCGGTGCCATTCTGCAACGGGCACTGGAAGAACACTACCAAACCGTTGATCCGGTGGAAATTCCCGCCGAAATTTTGGTGCAGCATCCCCTACCGGATAGCGAATTTTTGGAAGGGTATTTGAGCGATCGCAAAGGCCGCAAAGTCAGCATCCTCGCCCCCCAACGGCAACTGAAAGCCAACCTGATCGACATGGTGGAGCGCAACGCCGAACTGGAACTCGCCCGCACCCGCCGCTTCGCCGAACGCAATCACCAAGCCCTGATGGACTTGGCAGAACTGTTAGATCTACCCGACATCCCCCACCGGATCGAAGGCTACGACATCTCCCACATCCAAGGCTCCGATGCCGTCGCCTCCCAAGTCGTCTTCATCGACGGCCTGCCCGCCAAGCAATACTACCGCCACTACAAAATCAAAAACCCCGATGTCAAAATCGGCCACTCCGACGACTTCGCCAGCATGGCCGAAGTGATTAGCCGCCGCTTCCGCCGCTACGTCCGCGACAACGCCACCCCACCTGCTCCCTCACCCACCACTCACCACTCACCACTCACCACTCCCACCTCCCCTACCGACTGGCCCGACCTGATCATGATCGACGGCGGCAAAGGGCAACTGTCTTCTGTCGTCGCCGCCTTGCGGGAAATGAACCTATTAGAAGACTTACGAGTAGTTAGCTTGGCGAAACAACGGGAAGAAATCTTCCTCCCTGGCGAATCCCTACCGCTGCCAACCGATGCCGAACAACCCGGAGTCCAGTTACTCCGCCGCCTGCGCGACGAAGCCCACCGCTTCGCCGTCAGCTTCCATCGCCAACAACGCAGCGATCGCATGAGACGCTCTCGCCTCAGCGAAATCCCCGGACTCGGCCACCACCGCCAAAAACAACTCCTCGCCCACTTCCGCTCGATCGACTACATCCGCGAAGCCACCCCCAAACAACTCGCCGAGGTGGACGGCATCGGCCCCCAACTCGCCCAACAAATTTATGACTACTTCCACCCCAGCTACGACAGCGAAGAACCCGTGGAACAGGCGTGAATATTGGGTTTGCGGGACGACCATCGATCCAGAAACCAGGTTTTTATTGCAGTTGGAACTACACCGTAAAATTTGCTGGCTGACGCAGTATCACATCGGCAGCCGCTATACCATGGATGGTAATTGATTGGTGTATTTTCCTCCATGAGTCTTGTCCATGCACCCATTGCTGACGGGTTCGCTCTCCATTGAATCATTCACCCATGCAATACCAGGCTTACCGTCCCACTTAAGCGGCACGCAGTTGGTACATCTATCGGATTTGCATTATGACGGCTTGCGGTTGTCGGAGCAATTATTGACGGAGGCGATCGCGGCCACCAACCAAGCACAACCGGATTTGATTGTCATCACCGGAGATTTTGTCACCGACACACCTGAGCCAATCCATCATTTGGTGAAACGGTTACAGAAGTTGGACAGTCGTTACGGCATTTACGCAGTCTTGGGTAACCATGATCACTACTATCGCCATTCTTGCCCAGTTATCACCAAAGCCCTGAGCCAAATTGGCGTACAAGTATTGGCTAACGACATTGCCTATCCCTACGGAGCCGGATTAGCGGTAGTGGGATTTGCGGATCTGTCGGCACGTCCGTTCCAACCAGAATCGGTGATGACTGCCCTCGATCCTCACCTACCACGCTTGGTGCTGTGCCACAACCCCGACAGTGCCGCCCTGCTGCAACCCTGGCGCGTCGATTTGCAATTGTCTGGCCATACCCATGGCGGCCAAATTGTTTTACCCTTTGCACCACCCCTGCCCCAAATGGTGGATCAACTGCACCGCTCCTTGCCCTGTGCCCTTTGGCGGATGTTGGGGAGAAAATCGCGATCGCCCCACCAGATTGTTCAGCATTGGGAATGGGCCTCTGGACTCCACAAGGTTGGTTCCAATTGGCTGTATGTCAACCGAGGACTGGGAACCTACTTTCCCGGTCGCTTGTTTTGTCCCCCAGAAGTCACTGTGATCACCCTGGTGCCAGAGTCATGACTTGCAAATTGGTGCCAAAGTCCTGTTGATCCGGTAAGCGATCGGGAGATTTTTCGACCACAGATTTTCCGACCACAAATTATCGGCATACAGAACCAATGATCAACATCCAGAGCCAATGACAAATTAGTTCAGAACTATGCCACAGGTGTAGCATTCCAAGCCTAAAAACTGGTTCAAATCAGCTTTAATCCATCCAGAATCACCCTAGGAATTCCCTGAAATTGACTCTTAATTAAATATGACAGCCTTCTTAAATTTAATCACAAATTACTATGGCGAAACAGGTGACTTTAAGGATATATTTTAATCAAGCAATTGATCGATGTTTGGAGTTGTTGTAGCGTTTGAAGGAACTTGCTTGAGAAATGGCTGATATCCCAAGTGCCCCAATTACGGGCAAGGCTCTACTACAAAAAGTCAAAGAGTTGTCAAACTTACCGCGTCGGGAAATTGCCCGCCGATGCGGTTATGTCACCTCAACCAAGAGTGGGCAGACACGGGTCAATTTAACTGACTTTTATGATGCATTGTTGGTTGCTAGAGGATTGCCTCTAAACCCAGAAGGGTCTAAAGATGGCCGTGGCCGTGAACCGACCTATTTGGTCAGCGTTCACAAAAATGGTCAAATTGTCATCGGTGCAACTTACACCCAAGCAATGCGATTGAAACAAGGTGATGAGTTTGAAATTAAGCTTGGTTACAAGCACATTCATTTGGTGCAAGTAGACAAGTCTAAAGATGTGTCTGATGAAGACGATGCAGATTTGGAAGATGAGGAGTAAGCTGAATTGACCTAAGCTGATTTGGCAAAGGTCTAGAGAATAGCGTCTGAACCGTTTAACAACGCACTGTTGTAATTTCCCCTCCGTATAGTTGATTGATTGCTTTGGATTGGCTGTTGTCTTTGAATTAACCGTGGATTGACCGTGATTATTCTAGCGTCTGCGCTTGTTCATACCATCCTTGAGAAATTTGACTAGCCAAACGAGTTTTCAGTTGGTGTTGCTCAGGGAGTAATTTGCAGAGTCTTTTCTATGTATTGGTGCTGCTAGGTCTAGGGTTCTAGTTATCGCTATTGAAGTAGATGTTGAAGTAATTACTGCTCAGGTCGCTACGTTTCAGGTTTACTCTTCACATAAAAAATGGGGGACAAAAAGGCGCATCCGGCCTTTTGTCCCCCATTTTTTATCTTGTTTGAGGGGGTTGGAAAGTAACCGTTCACTCCCCATCAGGGGAGGAACAAGCGGGCGTAGCCCACAACACTGTCCCCAGGGGGGGATGTGAACGGTTACGTTGGAAACGTCCATCCCGTGGAGGGCAGATCTGGCCAGTGGGGAAATGGCCTGATTCTAAATTAGTTTGTGTTATGTACGCAGAGTGAGTCAGACACCGAGAAATCACCTAAGCTAAAGATATGCACTGTGGAG